>CAZNCD010000008.1:0-15183 GCA_964571575.1 uncultured Candidatus Peribacteria bacterium | reverse complement strand
AAATCGAAAATGAATTGAAGACCAATCATAGAATCGCGCGCGACTTAAATTCTATTAAAATGGCGTTGGGCGCGTGATATACTGCGTGAGCCATGGTTTATAAAGTTCGTCGAAAAAGAATGGGCGATTATCTTATTCCTTTGTTAATAATAATCGCAGCCGGAGTTATTGTTATTCTGGGCTTTGATTTATATTCCATGTTTGTTAAAAAACCGGTTCCGGAAGTTTATATGTACATAACGAATGGTCGTGTGCAAATGCTTCCGTGGGGAATGAATAATTATCAGGATGCAATCGATGGGATGAAGATGCTTCGAGGAGATTCGATCAAAACCTTAAAAAACGCCAAAACGACGATAAAAGTTTTCAACGGTATTATTTTGCGCATGGATGAGGATACGGAGCTTTATTTGCGCGATATTTCCGATAAATCTTATAAAACTTCGTTGTCTTTTAATCTTAAAAACGGTCGTGTTTGGATTAATGCGGCTAAACTTTCATCCGAAACGGATATGAAAATTTACACGAATGATTTGATTGTGAAATCCGGCGGAGGAATTTTTGGCATCGAACAAAACAACAACGGAATTGTGCGTTCCATGAAAGGTTTTGCGGATGTGGATATTGTTTATTATCAAAATGAAGAATTGAATGTTTATGATACCGTGAAAGTCGGAATCGGGCAAGAAATTTCAATCGGCAAAAAAGAAATCAATCTTTATAATCAAAATAAATATCCGGATGTTCTTGATGCGCTGTCCGATAAATTCAAGCAGGAAGAGTGGTATTCGCGGAATATCGCCCAAGACGCTTTATTGATGCGGTGAAGTTTCGCGGTCCCGAGTACTCGGAGTGAGTTCGCAATGACGGCGGAAAGCAGTGATTTTTATCTTAAATATTTCGCTTTTGCCATATTGTGCTCGTTGTTTGTTTTTGAGTATATTGTTTGACCCGCGGGTGTTGTTAAATAGAACCAATACGGTGATTGTTTTGGATACATCGCAGCCATGATTGCTTTTAATCCGGGATTTGAAACCGGACCCGGCGGAAGTTTTTTACCGCGCCGCAGATTGTATGGCGAATCGATGTTTAAATCTTCGGATGAAATTGTGTTGTTTCCGGTTTCATAAAGTAGAGCCGCGTCAACATCAAGAAACCAATTGTTTGCCAGGCGTTTCCACAAAATTCCGGATATTGTTTCAAATTCTTCTTTGGTGCGCCCTTCTTTTTCCAGCAAAGAAGCCATTATTACAATATCGTGAGTCGCGCGGTTTTGACGTATCATTTCTTGCCGCAATTCCGGAGTCAATTTTGAGCCGAAATTATTCAGCATTTTTTTGATTAAATCCTGCGGATCAAAACTTTCCGGTTGTATAAAATATGTGTCGGGGAATAAATATCCTTCAAGGGGATGTCGCAATTTTTTTAACTTTTTTACGTCGAGAAAATCGTATTTTTCGTATTCGTTAAATCCTTTTACGGCGTTTTCAAATTGATTGCTTTTAATAAGTCCCATATCCGTCAACTTTTTATCCATATCTTTTATTGTGTAGCCTTCCGGAACCGTAAAAACATACTGGTTTTTTGAAGAATTCGTGATTTCATCGGTAATCTGTATTATTGTCATTGAAGGCGAAAGCAAAAAACCGCCGGCTATTATTCCCGGTCCTTTGTTTGAATTTTTAATGTATCTGTAAAAATATTTGGCGCTGGATATAAATTTTTTATTATAAAGATTTTGCGCTACAATTTTTGGATTTTCCTTGTTTTTGATTATGAACATTGTTTTTGTTTCATTTTTGGGATTAAGAGGTTTGGATAGCGCGTTTTTATACGCAACTAAGTCGTATACGATAAAAACAAATAATACGGCCGCCGCGATTATTATCAGTTTAATCCATTTATTTTTGAGCATTGGATTGCGTTGATTTTATGTACCGCCGAGACCCATTTGTCCCATAACGCCCTTCATTTCTTCCGCCGCGACTTGTTGGGCTTTTGTCAAAGCTTTGTTCAGGCATTTGAGGATTATTTCTTCAAAGTTTTTTTTATTCTGGACAGCGGCCGCCAGAGTTTCATCAGTTAGCGCGACTGATATTGCTTTCATCTCGCCGTCAAAAACAACAGTAAAGCCGTCTTGAGTTGCTTCAATATGTATATTTTTGAGCTTTTTTTTGGCTTCTTTTGCTTCTTTTTGGAGGCGATACATGTCTTTGATTTTGTCGAACATAGGGGTTAAATATAATTGTTAATACTGTGCGATTTTAACCTAAAAATTACGAAATCGCAAATTTGACTTGCGCATCCTTTCGCTTTTCGTTAAAATCAACTTCGCGTAACAGACTGGAAGCAGAGCACACGGTCAAAAAACTTAAAAATAACCAAGAGCCGAATGGTAAAAGCCGATACAAAACAAGGAACCCCTTTAATTGAAGCTAAACTCCGCGATAGCGGCGTAAAAGCAAAAAGTCTGCGCGATTCTAAAAAAATACCCGCGGTTTTTTATGGTTTAAATTCGCCGACGCTTAATCTTGAGCTTGATTATAAAGAGTTCAGAAAAATTTATCGCGTTGTCGGCGAAAGCACGATCATAGATCTTAAGGCTGGAGATAAAACTTATAAAGTTTTGGTGCATGATGTCCAATTTGATCCGATTACGGATGGGATTAATCACGTTGATTTCATTAATATTGCCATGGATAAGTTGATGGACGCCGAAGTTCCGTTTGAATTTATAGGAGTCGCGTTGGCCGTTAAAGACTTGGGGGGCGTTTTGTCTCCGCAAAAGCATTTTCTTAAAATCAGATGTTTGCCAAAAGATTTGCCGTATTCCATCGCGATAGATGTTTCCACTCTTGCGGCTTTTCATGCCGCTATTCACGTTAAAGATTTGGTTCTTCCCGAAGGCGTAAAATCTCTTGATGACGATAAGCTTACGATAGTTACGGTTGTTCCTCCAAAGAAAGAAGAAGAGGTCGCGGCTCCTTTGCCGACAGCCGCTGAAGTTACCGGAGTTGCTGCAGCCGAAGCCGAGGCTGCCGCAGCCGCAGAAGCCGCAAGCGGAGTAAAGCCCGCTAAAGAAGCGGAAAAGAAAGAAGAAGCCAAAAAATAAAATCAATTTACAATATCTTCAAGCAATTTTCTCATGGCTTGATATTGTTGATCCGTATTTGCGGCGCCGTTTCCCGAATTCACGGAATTGCCCGCGCCGAGCGATATTTCGCTTCCCACTTTTAATCCGTTTGGGAGTTTATTCATGGGCCATAGAATATTTCCGATATTGTCGTCCTTGTTTTTAAGCACGGCGTATTTATCATCAATTTTCACCACCGTAAACGATATTAATGCATCGTTTTGCATTTTTTGTTTTTTTAAACGTATTCGTAAGGAATTAATTTTACCCGAAGATTTTTATAGTTGCAACCAATTGCACAATTATCAGCGCAATTGTGTTGATGACTTTTATCAACGAGTTTAATGCCGGACCGGCCGTATCTTTAAAAGGATCGCCGACGGTATCGCCGACAATCGCGGCTTTATGCGTTTCCGAGCCTTTGCCGCCGAATTTGCCGTCTTCAATAAGTTTTTTCGCGTTGTCCCATGCGGCGCCGCCCGTGCACATAAATAGAGCCATCAGCACTCCGGAAATAATTATTCCGATTAAAAGTCCTCCAAGAACTTGCGGTCCGAGAAAAACACCTATGATTATGGGTGATAATATTGCGAGCAAAGCCGGAAATATCATTTCTTTCAGCGCAGCTTTTGTGACTATATCAACGCATCTTCCGTACATGGGGGTGGCTTTTCCTTCCATAATCCCTTTTATTTGTTTGAATTGATTGCGGACTTCTTTTACGATTGCGTACGCGGCTTTTCCAACGGATTTCATGCATAATGACGAGAACAAAAACGGCAGAAGAGCTCCGAGAAGCAATCCTATTAAAACTTTATAATTACTTATATCAAATGAGAGGTCTGATAATGAAATATATTTTCCAAGCTCCTCTTTATATGCCTGAAATAATACAAGAGCCGCGAGAGCCGCTGATGAAATGGCGTATCCTTTTGTAATGGCTTTTGTTGTGTTTCCCACCGCGTCGAGAGCGTTCGTAACTTTTTTTATTCCCGGAGGCAGTTTTGCCATTTCCGCAATTCCACCCGCGTTATCCGTTATCGGGCCGTATGAATCCGTTGCGATGACAAGTCCGGTTGTTGAGAGCATGGCGACCGCCGCGATTGCTATTCCATAAATTCCGTTTCCGATAGCGGGAGATTTTTCCCCGAAATAATATGCCGCAGCTATAGCCGCGCAGATCAATATCGTGGGAAGAACAGTGCTTTTCATGCCAACCGCGAGCCCGGAAATAAGATTTGTCCCTGTTCCGGTTTTTGAAGCGTTCGCAATTTCTTTCACAGGAGCGAATTTTTTTGACGTGTAGTAGTCTGTGATTAAATTAATGAACAAGGTTACAAGCAGGCCAACCAGAGAAGCAAAATAAATCCACATGTCGCCGATCATATACCATGTTGCAAAATAAAAGCCGATTGCCGATAAAATTCCGGTGATAATCATACCTTTATACATGGCTCCCATGATATCTTTTTTCTTGCCGAGTTTTACAAAAAAAGATCCTATAATTGATGAAACAACGGCTATAACACCCAGCATAATAGGATATTCTATTCCGGCCGTTCCGATTGATTCCGTTAAAACCGAGGTCGCAAGAATCATCGCGGCTATTAAGGTTACCGCGTATGTTTCAAACAAATCCGCTCCCATTCCGGCACAATCTCCAACATTGTCTCCAACGTTATCCGCAATTACAGCCGGATTACGCGGGTCGTCTTCGGGAATATTTTTTTCAATTTTTCCGACAAGATCCGCTCCGACGTCCGCCGCTTTTGTGTAAATTCCTCCTCCGACGCGGGCAAAAAGGGAAATCAAGCTGGCGCCAAAGCCGAATCCAATCAAGATATTCACGGCCGCCTCCGCCGGAATCCGAAGATAATCCGTTAAAAGGTAATATCCGCCGCTTACTCCAAGCAAAGCCAGTCCAACAACAAACATGCCCGTTACAGTCCCTCCTTTGAACGCGATGCTTAATGCTTGAGCCAGGCCTTTTCTTGCGGCTTCAGCCGTTCTTACATTCGCTCTTACGGATACATTCATTCCGATATAACCCGCAAGCCCGGAAAAAATCGCGCCGCACAAGAATCCAATACCCATTAAAAATCCGGTTGCGTATTTTCCGGCCGGAATCGTGAAATTTATAATGAGGAAAATTAATATCGCAAAAACGGCCATTGTTAGGGTTTGTCTGTTTAAATACGCAGAAGCTCCTTCTTGGATTGATTTTGCGATTGATTTCATTTTGTCGTTTCCGCGCGAGTGTGCAAGCACCCATACAATCAGAATTATCGCGTAGAAGATAGCTGCTCCGGCCGCGATTACGCCCAGGAGCGGAATAGAGAGAGTTTCCATAGATGAATTTGTTAAATTATTTTTTATTATAGAGCTCGTTCGGTTTAGAATCGGCAAAGCCAGATTCTTTACCTTGTTGTTGTTGCGCGCTTGCGCCGTGCGCCCGCATGATGCGGCCAAAGATTACTTTTTTTATTTTAATAAAATTACGCAAAAAATTAAAGTTATTTAGTTGTCTATGAGAATATTTTATGTTATAATATAAAAATATGGATGAAAATAAAACCCATAATATATCCGGTGCGTCCTCGGACAGCGGGGGGAAATACAGGCGCACAAAGAAGAATTTGCATGGTGAAAGCAATCATGTAGCGCGTAAAAAAAGCAACGGCGACACCGGGAAAAACCACAAAAAGAGAAAAGTAAACAAGTTTGCCGCTAATGCAGTAAAAAAATCTCCTTCAACAAGCGAGCCGATTTTGGAAAATAACAATATTACTCCAAAAGATTTGATACAGGTTGTTCCTGTTGCGGCTGAAGAATTAAAGCAAGATGAAGCATCGTCACAAGTCAATATTTTCGAGTCTGCAAAAGAAAAATCCGTGATGCCGGTTGAGTCGGAATCGCCTAGACCTGCTACGCCGGTTGAATTTGAGAAAGAAATTCCGCAACCGTCTGCTGAAGATTTTTTTCAACCGCCCGATGCGGAATTTACAGCCGAGCCGCAATCTTTTGACAGCGGCGTCAAAGAATCCTCTAAAAGTGAGCCTGACCAAAAATTCGAACCTTCTTCCAATTGGGATGATCTTGTCAGAGGATTTTCATCCGATAAAGATTCTTCAAGCGACCAGGAAGAATCCGCAGCGACTTTAAAAGCACCTGAATATAAACCGTCGGCCGCAGAGTATAAAACAGAGGCGTTCGATAACGAGTTTTCCGGCCATGCGGCGCCGAAAACAACTCCGGAGCCGAAAAAAGATATTTCGTCCGAAGCTCCTGTTGCAGAAGATTTTACAGAGAAAGTTGTGGAGCCTTCTTTTGCCGAAGAGAAGATTTTGCCCGAAGAAAGATTCTCGAATATTCAGGAATTCGATCCCGATGCGCATGATATGCGGGAAGAAGCTTTCGGGGATGAAATTAAGCAGTCGCTTATTTCAGCCGGATTTACCCCGAAAAAGATAATAAGTTGTATCGTGGCTTTATTGGTTATAGTCGGTTTGATATTTTTAGTTTTTTACGGAGGAAAAGATTTTATAGCAAATACGTGGAATAAGATTTTTTCTTCAAGCGAAATCGAAACATCGTATCAGGAGATAATAAAAACACCGGAACAAAAAACCGTTGTGTTGTCTTCCGATGTTGCAAAAAGCGTGATAGATCTTGCTTATAAAATAGGGGAATCTTATTCTCCGGCTTTAACCGGAGTTTTAATTTCTTCTTTGCAAACGGCTTATATCATCGGTGTGGAGCAGCCTCAAAAATTGAATGTTAACACCGGTCTTGACGCAGCGTTTTTTACCGGATTTAAACAGCCGGTTTTGGATGACGATGTGTTTAAAAAATACGTTAGGATTTACGCGGAACTTGGTAATGCTTATAACACGGATATTTACGGAATTCTTAATAAATCAACGGATAGAGCTTTGACGCTTGATAGTCAACTTGTCATGTTGGAAGACGTTTATAAAAGGGCTCAAGATCAATTTAATTTGATTAAAGCTGAGATGGAAGTTCTGAAAACGAATTTCAAAAATACGCAGGATCCGAAAAATAATACGGAAAAAGCATTTTTTGAAGATTTAAAAAACGGTTTGCCGAACGAGAGTCATACGAAATTGATTGATTATATAACTCAGTTGCAAAAACAAGACGAAATAAAATCCAGATATAACGCTTTGAGCGCCTTATCGGATTATTACAGGATTTTACTTAATAAGATGAATTTAAGGATTGAAGATGTAAAGAAAAATAAAGATGCTCTTATTCAAGGCGTTAGGGTGTATGAAGTTCAGGGATCAAATGTTGACGTTATAATAAAAGGCGGTTCGATGGGCGGATCTTCTTCAAGTTTGGAGTCTACGCAGGGATTTTCCATTATTCCTCAGGGAGCGTCTTTTGTGTCGCCGCAGATAAAAAACGGAACTTCCGAGAACGCGGGGTTTAATGTTCCTTCGATAAATTTTAAAGCAGGCCAATGATTTTATTAGTCTGATATTGTTTTTTGCTCTTATGTATCCTATATTTCATATATGAAAGGAATGGAACAATTTTTGAGGGGAATTGTTAGGCGAAAGCTTGATATTAAAGCGGATTTACTCGAATCCGCAGCACAGTTTATACATTCGCTTGGTTATGATGTCGGTTTCATAATCCCGGAAGCTGTTTTGAGATTAAAACCGGACTTGAACTCTTTGATTGCCTCTTTTTTTTATGATGCGCTTGATGATATTAAAGAATCGGATATAAAGCATATACGCGATAAATTCAACGATGATGTGGTGGGTCTGATTGTGAATTTAAAAAAGTTAAAAGATATTTCCAAAACAATAAATACAACCGACCCGGAAACCATAAGGGCGATGTTTGTTGTTATGGCGCATGATATGAGGGTGATATTGATCTGGTTGAGCGCTTTTGTTATTGCCGCTGAAAAAATAGGCGATATGCCGGAAGCGTCTAGAATTAAATTCGCCAAAAAATGCATGGAGGTTTTTGCTCCAATAGCCGGCAGACTCGGTATGTATGAGATGAAGCATAAGCTTGAAGATAATTCTTTCAAATATATAAATCCCGCCGCGTACAACAGCGTATACAGCCAGCTTAAAAAATTTGGCAAGCAAAAAAACAAACATATAAATGAAGCAAAAACAATTCTTGAAAAATTTTTAATAGAAAACAATATCGATGCGGATGTAAGCGGAAGAATAAAAAGCATTTACAGTATTTACAGAAAACTTAAGGCCAAAAACAAAATATCGCTCGAGGATATTTTTGATGTTATTGCGATGCGTATAGTTTTACCGACGCAATATAAAGATGGCCACGAAGTAACGGAGTATTTGTATGGGATTTTAGGTTTGATACATAGTAAATGGACTCCTGTTCCAAATAGGTTTAAGGATTACATCGCGATTCCGAAGCTCAATGGTTATCAAAGTCTTCATACCACAGTTCTCGGCATCGCTCCAAGATTCCTTGATCATCCGGTTGAAATTCAAATAAGATCGGAGAGGATGCATGATGAAGCGGAGCTTGGCGTCGCAACACATTGGGTTTACGAAGAACACGGGAACAAAAACATTACAAATGCGGTTTCCAATCCGGCGCAAAAAATGCGCGCCGAATGGTTTAAAGCGTTCAAAAACTTTAAAAACATCGAAGATCTTAAGGGTGGTGGATTCGAAGTTGGAATATTTGAAGACAGAATTTTTGTTTTGACCCCCAAAGGCGATGTTAAAGATTTGCCGGTTGGTTCAACGGTGATTGATTTTGCTTATAACATACATACGGATCTTGGCCATCGTGCGTATGCGGCAAAAGCAAATGGAATAGCCGTTCCTCTCCATTATGAATTGAAGAATGGAGACGTTATAGAAATTATTTTGAAACCAAAGTCGGGACCGAAAATAGATTGGCTTAGTTTTGTTAAAACGGATTATGCGAAATCGCGCATAAAAGATTGGACGAGAGATCAAAAACGCAGTTACAGTTTTAAAGCCGGGAAAGAAATAATCGATAAACATTTGGATAGGTTTGGAAAGTCTGCCTTGGACGATACATTGTCCATCTTGAGAGTGTATGACGGAAGAGAGCTCAATTTTTCGCAACGTAAAATACTTGTTGGAGATGTCGGCTCCGGAGCCGTTATGATAAAAATTTTTATAAAAAAACTTTTTTCGCAGCCGATTTTTTTTCAATCCGTAAAAGAAATTCAACCCGTTTTTGATGCGCCGAAAAAGAAAAAGGCATCCGCAAAAACAAAACTCGGTGATGTTCTTGTCGGGGGAGAAAAAGGCTTGCCTGTTAAATTCGCGCTTTGCTGTAGTCCAAAACAGGGTTCTTATATAACCGGTTATGTCACAAAGCATGGTTATATAGCGATACATGATTCGAAATGCGCGTCTTTAAAAAAAGGTATCAAGAATCGCATGGTGCCCGCCGCTTGGGCGGTTGAGAATGGGAAAAATTTAAAGAGATACACGGTAAAAATTATTATAGAAACCACGGATAGAGTCGGACTGCTTAGGGATATTACCGGCGTCATGAGCGAGATGAACGTAAATATTGTGGATATGGTTCTTATTTCAAGAAACAAAAATTCTTTTAATAGAGCTTTTATTATTGATGTTGATAGCTATGAATCGGTTGATAGAATTATGGATCACATTGAAGACGTATATGGCGTTTTACGTGTTTATACTCAGGATGTCGGGCCTAGGTTATCTGTTTGATTATTGCTTCCGAATTTATTTTTTGAAGATTGTGATGTGCCCATATTTCATCCAAAAACGTTTCCAAAAACTCGATTTCTCTTTTTGAAATTTTGATTTTTATGCTTTTTCCATAGCTGTTTTGTGTTATAAAATTTATGAATTTCAGCATATCTTTTTCAAAAATCGTTCCTTTGAGTTTATTCTTATTACTTTCAAGACACCGTAGGCATATCAGATTTTCCGTTTCCCATATCTGTATTTCGTTTATGTCTATTGTTTTGTGGCATATCATGCAGTGTTTAAAAGAAGGCACAAGCCCCAACATATAAAGAAATTTTATTTTGAACACTAAATAAATAAAACGCGGTTTTATGTTTTTGTTTATCAAATCGAGCGTTTTGCAGATGAGGTCGAAATATTTTTTCATTTCTGAGCGCTGATATGTGAGTCTTTGAGCGATTTCCAGTACAGCCGAACCGATTGCAAAAAGCGCGACATTTTCTTTTATATGCGTGAATGTTTTTATCAATTTACATTGCGTTATCGTGAATTTTCCTTTTGCGCTTCTATACAGATTTACTTTACAGACGTTCATCGTTTCCAATCTTCCGACAAAAGGCGATGTTGATTTTTGCGCGCATTTTGCCGTAGCGGATATTTTTCCAAAATTATCGGTGAATAAATTAACAAGCCTGTCATATTCATGTTTTGGCTTGTGTCCAAGAACAATACCGGATGCTTCAAGGTCGCGCATTATCTTAAAAAATGCTTTTTAATGTGTCTGTGTACGCTCCATAAACTCCCGCCGACGGCTATTATTATCGCTCCTATTATCTCAAGTACGAATATTGCGGCAATCGACATGTCTGTTTCGGAAAAAGCGCCGAATCCGCCGAGAAAATTACTCCAAAGAAGTATTGATGTCACAAAGAATCCTGCAATTGTTGCTGTGATCGCGTACCACATCGCTTCAAATATAAAAGGCAATTTTACAAATATCGGTTTTGCGCCCACGAGTTTCATGATGTTTATTTCCGTGCGTCTTGAGTGAATTGTCATTATAAGCGCGCTGTTTATTATGAATGCGCCTCCGATTATAAATACCGCAATCACCCAACCCAGAACGTGTTTTGTGAAAGATGTTATTTTTTTAAGATTATCCGATATTTTGCTAATTACCGAAGTTTCGACTTTTTGTTCTGAAATGTTTTCAAGAAGAGAACTGTACCTGCCATCTTTTATCAATTTTTCTATATATGAATAATATTCCGGGTTTTCCGCCAAAATGTGTATGTTTGGAGGAAGAGGGTTTTTTAAATTGTATTTTTGAAAAAAGTCCGCCGTATCGGGATGATTTTTTCTGAATGTGTCAAACGCTTCTTCTTTGGATATGAATTCCACGGATTTAACGCCGGAAATTCCTTTTATATCCGAAACCATTCGTTGCGCTTCGTACGGATTTACGTCGTTCTTAAGATAAAGCGTAAAATCCACTTTCGATCCTATATCTTTGATTGCAGATGATGCCACCAGATTGATCGTAAGAAGAACATTAAAAATAATGATGATAATTGCTATCACCGCTATTACGCCGACGGACATAAGCCCATTTCTTTTTACGTTTGTTAAACTGAGTTTTAACGTTCGGCGGAGAGTTATCAGAAAATTGTTTTCGGTTAATTTCATATTGCGTTGTTATGACTTAAAACTATTGGAGATGGTATTTGTTCCAATCCGCCGTGGTTTCTTTCTGATCTGAAAATTGAAGATTTATATATTTCCGGTTTGTAAGGTCGAAGTTTTTGTATTTGCGTGTTTAGGCTCATGTCTATCAAAAGTTTTTTTAATCCGTAAGTAAAGGCAAATTGATCGTATCCAAGCGCTATCACATCCGGTTTGTATTTTTTGATTACCGCATATTTATCGTATTTTTCACCGAGAATTACTTTATCCGCGAGGCTGGATTTTTTAAGATTTTTTACACGCATTGATTCGTTATGAAGAGGAGCGCGCCCTTTTATGCTTTTAACCGTATCGTCGCGCGCAACAACGGCTATTACGAAATTGCCTAATTCTCGCGTTTGTTTGAACATATTTTCATGTCCGAGATGGATGATATCAAAAGTTCCGAATACCATCACTGATTTTATTTCTTTTTTCATAACAGTGGTGTCGCTGCGCGGTTATTTTATATGGGCCTGTGTTGCGCTTTGCACAACGGCCTTTTACGTGCCTATGTTGCCTCCGGCAACGGCGTTTATGTCCGGGAATAATATTTCCAGAACCAATGTTGCAATCAATACGCTTAGCCCAATTAACGTAACGCTTACAAACAATATTCTATTGTTTTTTTCCGGATTTGCAATTGATGATGCAAGGCTGCTTCCGCCGTATGCGAGCGCTACTATGATGAATGGGATTTGTATTGTTTGATGAATCACGAAAGATTCGTTTTTGAAAAAGCCGCCGATTTCCGTCAATCCGCTTAGAATGTAAGCCGTTCCAAGTATCACAAAAAACCATACACTTATTTTTTGTATATTTTTTACTGTTTCCATCAATGTGCATTATACATATTTCCGATTAAATGCAAAACTTAATTGATTTTGAATCCGTTTTGTATTATATTTCAGCCGTAAACAATAATTTTTATGGCCGGTCAGTCCAAAAAAAAGCCTGTGGGCAAAGTTATCCATTATTACGACAAAATCGGCGTGGGAATCATCGAGCTTAGCGCGGCTCTGAAAGTTGGCGACAACGTGCATTTTAAAGGTAAGCATGTTGATTTCAGCCAACCTGTCGGTTCCATGCAGGTTGAACATGAACAGGTTGAGAAAGCGAAAAAGGGAGATGTTGTCGGTATGAAAGTCGATCAAAAAGTGCAAGACGGCGATTTGGCGTATTTGGAAAAATAAAGAAAATTGCCCGCGTTTTTAAAATTCCGCGAGACGGAAGTATGTTATAATTATTCCGTATTTTTCTAAATATGCTTTCCGAAGAACAGGTGAGACATATAGCAAAACTCGCGCGAATTATTTTAACCGACGCCGAGGTGAAAAAGTTTTCCGGTCAATTATCAGGCATTTTGGATTATATGGATATTTTGAATGAAATCGATACAAAAAATGTGGAGCCGACTTTGCAAGTAACCGGACTTAAAAATGTTACGCGCGCGGATGAAGTTAAAGAATTTGGCGATAGCGACGGGCTTTTGGGATGCAGTTCGCTTGAAATTAAGAATAATCAAATAAAAGTAAAATCAGTAATAAAATAAATGGATTTGTCTTTTCTTACAATTAAAGAGGCGCATGAATTGCTGAAAGCGAAAAAGTTTTCGGCAAAAGAGCTTGTGAATGCGTATTTTGAGAAAATCAAAAAAATGAATTCCGCGTTAAACGCTTATGTTTTGGTTTGTGAAAAAGAAGCGATATCCGCTGCGGAAAACGCGGATAAAAAATTAGCGAGCGATGGAGACGGCATTTTGACCGGAATTCCGTACGCTTTAAAAGATATTTTTAACACGAAAGGGATTCGTACGACTTGCTGTTCGAAAATTTTGGAAAATTTCGTGCCGCCATATGATGCGACTGTTGTTTCGAAATTAAAGGGTGCCGGAACGATTTTACTTGGCAAAACAAACATGGACGAATTTGCGTGTGGAGGTTCCAACGAACATTCCTGTTTTGGGCCTGTTAAAAATCCTTGGGATTTGAGCCGAGTTAGCGGTGGGAGTTCGGGCGGTAGCGCGGCTGCCATAGCTGCTGATTTGTGCGTTTTTGCGCTTGGGACGGATACGGGCGGAAGCATTCGTGAGCCGGCATCGTTTTGCGGATGCGTTGGATTAAAAGTAACTTACGGCAGAGTTTCAAGGAGCGGCGTTACGGCGTTTGCTTCCAGTTGGGATACAATTGGGGCTTTTGCAAAAACAGTCGAAGATTCGGCAATTGTTTTGCAAACAATTGCCGGTTGCGATGAAAAAGATTCAACAACGCCCGATAAGCCGGTTCCGGATTATTTGAATAATATAGATGCCGGAGTGCGCGGTTTGAAAATAGGCGTTCCAAAAGAATATTTTGGGGAGGGGATTGATGCCGGAGTTCGTGAAGTTGTGATGAACGGGATTAAAGAATATGAAAAAATGGGCGCGAAAATTGTTGAAGTTTCGTTGCCGATGACAAAATATGCGGTTGCGGCTTATTATATCGCGACGCCCGCGGAATTGAGCGCGAATCTGGCGCGGTTCGATTCAATCAGATTTGGCCACAAGCCCGAGCGCGAAGGTAAAGATTTGATTGATTATTATTTTAATGCTCGAGGAGAAGGTTTTGGGGATGAGATTAAGCGCCGTATTATGATCGGGGCGTATGTTCTTTCCGCCGGTTATTATGATGCGTATTACAAGAAAGCGCAGAAAGTTCGAACATTGATTATTAAAGATTTCGAAGAAGCGTTTAAAAAAGTTGATATTATGATTGTGCCGGTTGCGCCGTTTCCGGCGTGGAAGATTGGTGAAAAACTTAATGATCCGATTTCAATGTATTTGGCGGATGCGCTTACGATTCCGATTAACGCGGCCGGAGTTCCTGCAATGTCTGTGCCGGCGGGGTTTGTGGAGGGGGACGGTGGTAAAGATTTACCCGTTGGAATGCAGTTAATTGGACCGCAATTTAGCGAAGATTTGCTGTTTCAGGTTGGCCATGCGTATCAGAAAGTTACGGATTGGCATAGAAAAAGGCCTAATGTTTAGCAAACTCCCACGCCATTTTGAAAATCGCTCTTTGAGTGTTGGCGATTTCTTTGCTTTCGATTATCATGCCGATCAGTTCGCTTGAGAAAGAGGCGATAGCGACTTTATCATCATAAATGTTGATTTCGTTTGTGAAGTCGAATCTTTTTGGATCAATAAGTCGGATTTCACGAAAGTATTTTTTGTCGTCAGTATGAACCTGTTTTCCCCATTTGTCGTTTGGAGCAATACCCTTAAGAAATATTTTTTTCTTTGCGCGTTTTTCAACATATTCCTTATCGTAATCCGGCCAAAAATTGCGAATCTCACGCGAGTTGGCATAGTTTAGAATTTCAGTTTTGCTTATTAATGTGTCGGCATAAATGGTTTTTATTCCGTCAACGCCTTCAAAATACTGTATATGCGGGTGGACTGTGTCGCCTTTTAATCTTTTTAAATCCGGCAGAATCGATTTTAGATTTTGCGTTTTTCTTTGAGTTTCCGCGACAATAATTTCCGGATCCGTGGCGCTGAAGTATTTAAGGTTATTTTTTGTTAGAAAATTCACAAAACCTTTTTCTTTGAGTTTTTCTAAAATATCA
>CAZNCD010000007.1:0-15547 GCA_964571575.1 uncultured Candidatus Peribacteria bacterium | reverse complement strand
TTTTATTGCGAATATTTTTCATCGTAATTATAGTACTACGGAATTAACAAAAACTTAAACAAAAAGTTAAATAAAAATGAACGTTAAATCGGTCTTTAAATCAAAATTGAAATTGAAAACCACAATTACGACATTTATATATTTTACCGCCAATACCACCAACGGTAATGGTATATGAAGCAACGCCATAATCTATTTCGACATTTGAACACTTAGGACATTTTATTATCCTTCCCATACCACCAAAACCACAAGATGGATGGTACATTTCATCAAAACCTTGAGATTTATTTGATGGCTCTATAATCAATTTTCGCTTTATTAATTCAACAAACTTTTCAGGATCTTTGATTATTTGATCTAAGTCAAATTTATATTTAAGGATTTCAGGGGTTTTATAACCGGGTGAGTTTATCTCAGAAACAGCTTTTTTCAAATCTTCACGCAATTTTTCAGGATAACTTAAATTAAACGGATCGTATTCAATCGCGCGCAGATTTTTAATATCAAAAGGGAACATTTCACCGCAAGGCTTAATCTGTATAAATAGTTTTTTTGATATATGTCTAATAGCGGCTTCGTACATTACATTCGAATTTAATCCTGTATAGTCGATCACCGCTAAATCATCATCGGTTATATGATTTAAAATCTGTTCTGTAATCAATCCTGGAGCTGCTATGTAATCGGACCGAATTACATCATATTTACCATCCAAAGCCGGTTTATAGATTAAATCCATCCATTGATCAACGCGTTTTCTAATCGAGGAATCAGGATCTCCTATTGGAGATATTAAAAAACACTTTTTGCGTTTATCTTTTTTCATATATTTTCTTATTTTACGCCTGTGCGCCTTCGGCGCGGCGTGTGGTGCCGAGGGAGGGAGTTGAACCCTCATGTTCTTGCGAACACACGATTTTGAGTCGTGCGCGTCTGCCAGTTCCGCCACCCCGGCTTTGATATACGTTAATCATAATATACAATATCGTAGTAAATTCAAATTTATGTTCTGCGATCTAACCAAAATCAAAGTCATCGCCGGTAAAGGAGGAGACGGTGCAGCCACTTTTCACCGCGAAAAATTCGTGCAAAAAGGCGGACCTGACGGCGGGGACGGAGGCAAAGGAGGCGATATATACATTCTTGCGGATGAAAACGTCAACACTCTTACGGATATCAACTCAAGCCCGATTTACCGCGCGAAAAACGGCGTTAACGGTTCAAAAAACAACAGAAGCGGCGCAAACGCCGAAAACATGGCGCTAAAAGTTCCCGTAGGTACGATTATAAAAAAAATAAACGGTGAATTAATTACGGACCTAAAAAATTCCGATGAAAAATTTCTCATAGCCCGCGGCGGAATCGGCGGAAAAGGCAATACTCATTTTAAATCCTCAATCCGCCAAGCCCCGAATTTCGCTGAAAAAGGCGAGCCGGGAGAAGAAAAAGAAATCATTCTTGAAGTGCGGTTGATCGCAGATATAGGCATTATCGGACTCCCTTCCGCGGGAAAATCAAGCCTCATAAGCATTGTTTCAAACGCAAAACCAAAAATCGCGGATTATCCTTTTACAACGCTTTCTCCAAATCTTGGCGTCTGCAGCCTAAAAAGCATTATCGGCGAAGCGGCATCTCTTGTTTTTGAAGATATTCCCGGTTTGATTGAAGGCGCAAGCAAAGGCAAAGGTCTTGGCCACGAGTTTCTGCGCCACATCATGCGTACGCGCGTTCTTGTTCATATTATAGACATAACTCTGCCGAATTTGAGCGATGCGTATAAAACCATCAACAAGGAACTTGAAATATACGGCAATGATTTGGATAAAAAACCGCAAATTGTAGCGTTAAATAAAATTGATTTGATACTCGAAGAAGATGCGGAAAAAATCGCCAAAAAATTTGCGCAAAAGGTTAAAGTTAAACCTATTTTAATATCCTGCGCAACCGGACGCGGCATTCCCGATTTTCTTAAAAAACTCTACACTCTGTATAAAAAATTTATTCAAACGGAAACGCGACAAAAAGAAAAAACGGAAACAGCAACCGCAAAAGAAAATGAATACAAAGTTTTTCTCCCTTACGAAATGTCCGAAAAAAGATTTAAAATCATCCCCGTCCAACCGGGAGTCTTCGAAATCCAAAACCCTTTACTCGAACGCATGGCGCAAATGACAGATTTCAAAAATATCGAAGCTGTCAGCCGTCTCCGTTATCACATAAAAAAACTAGGCATTGAACGCGCACTCATAAAACAAGGCGCAATTGAAGGCGGTACAATATTAATCGCCGGATTCCGTTTACCGTTCAAAAAATCGCTTTAATTAGTATCGCGAATGTCATGGATCAAGCGCGCAAAAAAACACAACAAACAAGATTCCAGCAATTCAGAAATGGCGCAAACAACGGAAATTCGCATTTTGGAGGAACTGGAGCAAACAGCGGCCCGATAGCCGGCGAAATCATTTCAAAAGACGACAAAAGCATCACTCTCAAACTGTACGATAAAGGATCAAAAATAATTTTATTTACTTCTAACACACCAATAACAAAAAACACGGTTGGATCAATCGAAAATTTAAAAGTCGGTGAACAAATAAATGTCATCGGCACATCAAATCAAGACGGAAGTGTAACCGCACAATCAATTCAATTAAGGCCAATGGAACCAAAACCTCCGGTGGATTCTAAAAAGTGATACAATATTTATATGAAAGTGATTGTCGGTCTCGGAAATATTGGTGAAAGATATAAATCAACGCGCCATAATATTGGATTTATGGTTGTTGATTTACTGGCAAAAAAATTTAACGTAAAATTTCAAAATAAACCCAAATTTGAGGTGCAAACTGCGGAAACGGAATTTGAAAGCGAGAAAATTATTCTGGCAAAACCAACTACATTTATGAATCGTTCCGGCGACGCAGTAAGCAAAATCGCTCATTTTTACAAAATCGCAGCGCAAGATTTGATAATTATTTACGATGATATCGATCTTTCTCTTGGAACAATCCGCGTTAAACAAGAAGGCGGGCCGGGTACGCACAATGGCATGAAATCAGTTGTCGCGTCCATGGAAACAAAATCAATTCCGCGCCTCCGAATCGGCACTCAAAGCGCAATTTCAAAAAAAGCCACGACAAGCTTTGTTTTAAGCGCTTTTCCCGCAAAAGAAAAACCGATCATTAAAAAAAGTATGGTTTCCGCGGCCGAAGCGGTATTAGTGGTTTTAAAAGAAGGAATCGACGCAGCGATGCGAAAATTTAATTGACACGCAACCGTTAGGCTGCATTATTGAAAAGCGAATCTCACACGGCCGCAGGCCGAATACTAATTCTGCTTGCTTTCCGCATTCTTTTTCTTTAAAATAAACTGGCATTTTAACCAAAATACACAATGTTTGCAGTAGTAGAAATCAAAGGCCAACAATTCAAAATCGCGCCAAAAGATAAACTTCGAATCAATTTAATTCCCGATAAAGAAGGCAGCGAAGTATCATTCCGCAGAGTTATGCTTGTTTCAGACAATGGCAAACTCGAAATCGGAAAGCCATATCTCACAAATTACGAAGTTACGGCAAAAGTTCTAAATCATTTTAAGGATAAAAAAGTGCGTGTTTATAAAATGAAACGAAAAACTCGCTACCACAAAACAATCGGCCACAGGCAACAACTCACAAATATAGAAGTTCTTGAAATCAAAACAGCCGGCGCAAAACCCAAAACAACGGCTAAAGCGGAATTTGCGACTTCAAAAAAAGTTTCCGCGCCAAAAGCAAAAAAAACAGCGCAAGCTTAATTTATTCGCGCAATTTATTAAGCATATTTTTTAAATCCGAGGAGAACTCGCTCGAAACGGATTTAATTTTGCCGGAAGAGGGAAGTGTAAACTCAATTTCCCGTGCGTGAAGGAATTGACGATTTAAACCGTATTTTTTACTTACTTCACGATTTATTTTTTTATTCCCATAGATGGAATCTCCAACAATCGGAAAACCGATTGAAGATAAATGCACTCTTATTTGATGAGTTCTGCCGGTTTCAATATCAAGATCAAGAAGCGTAAACGGCCCGAAATAATCAATAATTTTATAATGGGTAACAGCATGCCTTAATTTCGAGGAAAAAATCGACATTTTTTTTCTATCAGTCATTGATCTGCCTATACCGGCTTCAATTCTTCCTGTTTTTGGAGTCAAATGTCCGTAAACAAGAGCAATGTAATGTTTTTTGGTTTTTCGGTTTAGAAATTGATCGGAAAGGACTTGTTGCGCTTTTTCCGTTTTTGCTACAATCAAAACTCCGGAAGTATCTTTATCGAGCCTGTGTACGATAAATTTTGTTTCATCAAAATCAACAATACGGCTGTTTTCGTCTTTTGAAACAATAAGCCCGGCCGGTTTATTTATAACGCATAAATCTTTGTCTTCATATAAAATTTCAATATCATTTTGCAGATCTCCATAAGAGCCCAAACAAGGTCTTTTGTGTTTTTGCATTTTCATCGGATTCGATTATAACACCAAACAAACTTCCCGTTGTAAAAGAAAAGAAAGCGACTTTTTCTCCGTAAATATAAATTTCATTCCCAAGATAATTGAACCGCACGTTGATCCATTTGATTTTTGTTAATTTGCGATTTTGATGATCGGAAAAATAAGCTTTTGAATTAACGTTATCCTGCACAATAACCGACATCTTTAACCTTTGATTTATGCGTTTCATGTCAAAATTTTTCATCACTTCATAAGCTCTACCCGTTATCCATAAATCCGGATTTTTGTAAGCTAAAATCTCTTTTTTATATTTCAGAATATCTTCAATCGCACTCTTTATTCCATTCAATCCCTCGAAACAATATACGTTAGATTTTGATATATATGGATTAAAACGCGCCTGCAATTCAGGCAAAATAATTTTAAGTGACATTTCGTATTGAGCGTATTCTTCTTTTTTTCTTTTAAGCATATCAATCATCACATGAGGAGAAACTGACAGAAAATATTGAGTATTGAGTTTACAAAATTTGGTCATAAAGCCCATTTTCACAAGTTCGTTCAAAATCATATACACCGTAGTTCTGTTAAGACTGGTCTTCCTCGCTATTGTACTAACAGGTTGGCTCCCAAGTTCCATGGAAGCCGTTAGCACCTGAATCTGTTTTGGACTTAGGCCTATATTCCTAAAAATATCATCTACATTCATAGTTTATATACAAAGGCATCAATAATAAACTAAACACTTGATTTTTGTCAATATTAATTGTACAATTCTTTCCCTATTAAACTTTTACGCGGAAAAAGGTAATATAGAATAAAAGTTAATAATCTAAAAACAAAATCGTCATGGATAAAAAACTATTGTCAGAAGTTTTGAACAGAGGAATCGCGGATATCATAGTTCGTGAAGACACGATTAAACTTTTGGAAAACGGTAAAAAATTAAATATAAAACTGGGGATAGATTCTTCAGGCGCTGATTTGCACATGGGACACATGGTTGTAATAAAAAAACTCAAACAGCTTCAAGACTTGGGGCATAAAATATTTTTGTTGTTTGGAAATTTCACAGGACAAATAGGAGATCCTTCGGACAAACTCGAAACAAGAAAAATCAAAACAAAAGCCGAACTGGAAAAAAACGCAAAACATTACGTCGATCAGGTCAAAAAAATCTTGGATGTCAAAAAAATAAAGGTTGTATGGAACGCGAATTGGTTGGAAAAATTGACACTTGCTGATGTCGTAAAACTATCCCAAGTATTTACGGTCCACCAAATACTGGAACGCGACATGTATCAAGAGAGAATAAGCAAAAATCTTCCGATATATATGCATGAATTTTTATATCCGTTAATGCAAGGATATGACTCAGTCGCCATTAAAGCTGACATAGAACTTGGCGGCACGGATCAAACATTCAATCTGCTCGCGGGTAGAGAAATTCAACGCGCGATGGGACAAAAACCGCAATGTATCATTACGGTTCCTATTCTTGAAGGAACTGACGGAAAAATAAAAATGGGAAAAACAACAAACAATTATATCGGCATAAACGAACCTCCAAAAGAAATGTACGGAAAAACAATGTCAATTCCGGACGAACTCATAATCAAATATTTTGAACTTGCAACGAATGTCACAAGTTCGGAAATCGAGAAAATGGGTAAAGCGCTCAAAAGAGGAGAAAATCCAATGAAGCTCAAAATGAAATTGGCTCGCGAGCTTGTAGCTTTTTATCATTCAAAAGACCTCGCGGAGAAAGCGGAACGAGAATTTATAAATATATTCAAAAAAAATGAAACGCCTGATGAAATACCGGTTAAAAAATTCACAAAGGGAACCTATAAAATAATAAATCTCATGGCGGAATCCGGTATCGTATCCTCAAAAAATGAAGCAAGACGAATGATAAAAGCCGGCGCCGTGAGAATAGATGGAGAAAAAGTTTCGGATGAAAACATAGAAATCAAACTTGATAAAAAATATCTCATACAAGCCGGAAAACGAAAATTCATAAAAATCGCTTATGAGTAAAAAACGACAATCAGTCGAGCTTCTCCCGTATCAAATGCTAAAAAGAATCCAGGAAAATTTTTGCGCCACCCTGGGAATAAGTCTTGCTATATACGATTCCGCCGGAAACATAGCGGCCAAAGAAATAAACGCAAGTGAATTCTGGAAAAATTACATATTCGAAAATCCGATGATTTATCCAAAATGCAAAGCTTCGGAAATAAACGCGATAAAAACATGCATAACTCAAAAATCCGCATATGTATATCCTGTATATTGTGAAATATCGTCCTTCGCGGTTCCAATAATAATGAATGGCAATATCATAGGAGTATGTGCCGGAGGAAAGGTCAGGACGGAAAATCCAAATCTCAGATTATGCAAAACCGAAGCCGAAAACATAAAAGCTGATTTTGATTCATTCCTTGAAGAATATTTGGCGATACCGTTCATGGAAAAAGAACGCCTGATATCCATATCAAATCTCTTAAAACAAATAATAGAAACAGTTATAGAACTGAATCTAAGCAAAAAAACATCAAAGGAAAAAATAGATGAAATGGAAATAGTAAAAGACGTACTACAAAAAGAAATATATTCGAAAACAAAAAACACATACGAAGTTCACAAGAAATATGAATCAATAGTGGAAAACGCCTTGGATGTTATCCTTACGATAAACAAAGAGGGTATTATAACCGAAATAAACAAAGCCGCGGAAGAAGAATTCGGCAATACAAGAGATAAAATAATAGGCAACCATTTCTCCAATTTCATAAAAAAAGAAAATCTCGAAGAAATACAAAAGTTATTTAAAAATTTCATAAACAAAAAAATCGACCAAATCAAAAAAATTCAGCTTAAAATACTCGATACTAAAAAAAGAATCCACCATTTTTCGGTGAACGCAAAAGCGGTATACGACGAACTTGGAAAACTGTCAACCGTACAATGCATAATGCACAACATCAGCGAACAGAAAAAGCTTGAAGATGAATTAAAAGAAAATAAAGATCAATACACCCGTTTATTTGAATCAATTCAATACGGAGTATACTTGTCTGACGTAAAAGGGAATATAATCAAAGCGAACGATTCTTTATATAAAATATTCGGATACACAAAAAAGGAATTGGAGAATATCAAAATATGGGAATTGTTTGCCTATGACGAAAAAATAAAAGAAAGTATAGAAAGAATCATGGAAGAAAAAAGCTCAACCGTTTTGAATGCGGTGGCAACAAACAAAAATAAAGAAGAATTCTACGTAGAATTCAGCATAACCGCAATAAAAAATGATAAAGGAAAAATAATAGGGCACAGCGGCATGATAAGAGACATCTCAAACAGAATAGGATACATAAGCAAAGCCAAAGAGGAAGAAATAAAATACAAAACTCTCTTTGACAACTTGCGGGAAGGAATAATAATAACCGATGAAGAAGGATTTATAATCGAATACAACAAAAAAATCTTTCATATATTCAAAAAAGAAATAAAATTATCTACAAATATAAAAGATCTTATCGACGACATCACGGATGAAAAAATCAGAAAATTGAAAAGAAAAGGCCAAATAGACGTAGAATACCCCGCAAGATTAAATGGAACAAAAGAATCGCCGATAATATTTTCCGTTACCGGAGTAACTATGAAAATCAATAATAGAACACGGTTTCAATGGATATTAAAGGAAACTTGCAGAATCGATTACGTACGCACAAAACAGCCGCTTGAACAATCAAAAGGCATACCTATAGAAAAAAATGCTTGATTCTGAAATTGGAAAAATAATCAAAACGACCGGCAAACATATTAAACTTCTGGAGAAACTGGGCGTAAAAACTCTGGATGATTTTGTAAAATATTTTCCTCGTACATATTCCGATTCATCGGAAATAATACAAATCGCGTACGCGAAAATAAATCAGCTTGGAACGTTCAAGGGGAAAATTTCAAATATAAGAAATGTAAAAACGAAAAGCGGAAAATTTTTGACAAAAGCGGTTTTCGGCGACGAAACTGGCATGATGGAAACCGTATGGTTTAATCAACCGTTTATAAAAAACATTTTGAAAGAGGGGAGTATAATTTACCTCTTGGGAAAGCCAAAAATCGTAGGAGGACATTTTATATTTTCAAATCCTTCATATGAAGCGATAAAACCGGAGCAATTGCACACGGCAAGAATAATCCCCATATATCATGAAACCGAAGGCATATCATCAAAATGGATTCGTGAAAAAATGCATACGGCACTCAACACGGCGCTGCCATACATAGAAGAGTATTTGCCGGAGAGCACAATCAAAAAATACAATCTGATATCGATCAAAGAAGCTATAAAAGAAATACATTTCCCAAAAAATGAATTTTCAATAGATGCGGCAAGATTAAGGCTTGGATTTGATGAACTGCTGTTCATACATCTTAAATCTTTAATGGCAAAACTAAAAACAAGAAAAATGGCTCAAAGTAAATCAAAAGCCATAAATGTTAATTACGAAAACATCAAAAGTTTTATTGCGGCTCTGCCGTTTACGCTTACAAAGGCTCAAAAAATATCAACGGCTGAAATACTTAAAAATATGCAAAAACCTTTTCCAATGTCGCGTTTGATGCAAGGAGACGTCGGATCCGGAAAAACGGTTGTTGCAGCCATCGCGGCATTTGCAGTTATAAAAAACGGCCTACAAGTAACATTTTTGGCTCCAACGGAAATTCTTGCACGGCAACATCATTTAACTCTCAAAAAGTTGTTGAAATCGAATGGAATTAAATGCGAAATTTTAACCGGAAGCACAAGTCAAAAAGAAAGAAAAGGTATCCTATCAAAACTCGCTTCCGGAGAAATAAATCTTATAATCGGAACTCATGCGTTAATTCAACCGAATATAAAATTTTATCGTCTTGGGCTTGCGGTTATAGACGAACAGCATAAATTCGGCGTTCGTCAGCGCGAAATACTTAATTCGCACGGACATCCGCATGTTTTAAATCTTTCCGCCACTCCAATCCCGCGAACGTTGGCTTTAACAATCTATGGTGATCAGGATTTAAGCGTGATAGATGAAATGCCGCCCGGAAGAAAAACAACAGTAACAAGGATCGTCCCGGAAAGCAAAAGATCGGATGCGTATAATTGGATACGCTTACAAATCAAAGAAAAGAATCAACAAGCGTTCGTTATATGCCCGTTGATAGACGAATCGGATAAATTGGAATTAAAAGCGGTTGAAAAAGAATATGAACGCCTTACGAATACGATTTTCCCGGATTTAAACGTAAGTTTTATACATGGACGGCTTCAGCAACGGGATAAAGATAAAATCATGGAAAACTTCAGGGCAAACAAAATAAATATTTTAGTATCAACATCGATTATAGAAGTCGGCATAGATATTCCAAACGCAACAATCATGATTATTGAAGGAGCGGAAAGATTCGGACTCGCTCAATTGCATCAATTCAGAGGAAGAATAGGACGCAGTGATCAACAATCATATTGTTTATTGTTCGTAAACACATATTCGGAGCAGGGAATTCGGCGTTTACATGCGATGACGCGTTTTCATAGCGGATTTCGCCTTGCCGAAATAGATTTATCAATGCGCGGACCCGGAGAAATCTTTGGAGTTAAACAATCGGGTATACCGGATTTAAAAATGGCAAGCTTGACAGATAGCAAATTAATTGCAAAAGTACATGAGGCGGCAAATGAACTTCTCACCGAAGATCCTGAATTAATGAATTTTCGGAAATTAAAAAATAAAATCTCGGAATTTTCGGAAATCTGCAGTTAAAAAATTTCTAAAAAATTTCGGGAAAATTCACGAAAACCTTCGCGCGGAAAATCCCGGGAAATTTCGCGAAAATTTAAAAATAGCGAAAAATATATTCGGAAATCAGCAAAAATAAGATGGTTGAATCGGTTTTTTATAAAAAATGCGTTAAAACGCAAATTTTAAAGCCATGGCCTTTTTAAGGCTTGTATAAGCCAAAAAATATAGATTAGGACGGTGAATTTGAGCAAAAAACAATGGAATTTGCCCAAGAACACAAATAACAAATAAAATGTAATAAATTTCACAAAAGATATATATTTTATTATTCGCGGAGAACTATAAAGATTTTAGAAAAATAAATGCATATTAATAAAAAAGAGGCGGCGGTCAAAGAAAAAGCCTTCCATCAAAACAAGCCTATCTAACTTTGTACAAGATACATTGTACAAAGTTAGATAGGGTACAAAACTCATAATCCCCTAACCATATAAGTCCCGAATTCTTTATAACCATTTTTTTTGTAATAATCTTTCGCGCCAATTCCACTTATCACAGCAATTTTTTTGTATCCATGCTTGCGACTGATTTCTTCGGCTTTTACCAGCAATTTTTTTCCAAGACCCAAGTGCTGCGCAACCCGCTCCCCTTTCTCATCAACCGGAATTTGAAGACCGTAGGTATGGAGTTCGCGAATAATCGCAGCGCCGCAAAGTTCCGGTAAAATCGTTTTATATGGCAAACGCAAGCGCAAAAGCGAACATAATTTGTCGTGTTTTTTATCATCAAAACTTAAGAAAAATTCCCGCCCGCGTGAAGCTTCAAATTCTTTAATCCGCATTTCCAAATTCTTTGGATCAACGGCCGTATTTTTAATCTCGCGACATCTAATACAACTGCATTTTAAACCTTTTTTCAACATTTCTTTTTGCACATATTCGCGCAGATTTGAAATTTTTGGACCGGCTAAAATACTATTTGCGGGAATATCGCGATATAAACGTGTAATTCTAACATATTCCGGAATCAAAGACTTTACCTTTACGAGAAAATTTATCATTTGTTCGTCCGTATATGACTTGTATTTACTGTTTTTCCAAATTCTTGCAAGCGCGCTTCCGGGTACAACAACACACGGATAAATTTTCAACCAATCCGGCCGGAAATCCGGATTATCAAACAATTCCTTAAACGTCTGTAAATCCTTTTTTGGTGTACTTCCAAGAAGACCCGGCATAATATGACAATTAACCTTAAATCCTGCGTCTTTTAACATTCTTATCGCATTTATTGAAGTTTTTACGCTGTGTCCGCGTAAATTTTTCCTGAGAACATCGTCGTAAACGGTTTGGATTCCAAGCTCAACTTTTGTTACACCGAGTTCGCGCAAATATTTGATCTCGTTTTTTGTGACATAATCCGGCCGCGTTTCTATTGAAAGCCCTATACATCGACATCGCGCTTTTTCATTTATTTTCTGCGCTTCTTTAAGATTATGCGATTTTTTTGGTGTCGCTTCGCAACAGTTTTTTATAGCGCCTGTTGAACCTTGCGGCGAACAGCGTGTCGGATAATTCAATGCATCGTAAATCGCTTTAACAAATCTTGTTCGATATGACTTTGGATAAAACGAAAAAGTTCCACCCGCGATAATCATATCTATTTTTGAAGTCGGATGGCCGGTTTTTTCAAGACTTATCATACGCGTCCTCACCTGTTTAAAAGCGTCAAAATTATTTAAAACAGCACGCATTATCGCAGGCTCATTTGATAAATAACTTTTTGGCATTCCCTTTTCTTTCGGACAAAAAACGCATTTCCCCGGACACGGATACTCTTTTGTGATAACTGTTATTGAGGCAATTCCGGAAAGCGAACGCACCCTTCTTTTTATAATGAGTTCAAAAAATGTTTTGCTTGGTTTAATTCCGCGTTTTTTAACAAGAGCACGATAAGCTTCTATCAAATCAATGTTTTTTGGAGTCGTGATTCTATATTTTCCGCAAAAAGCGTTTTTGAAATTATGCAATTCCTTTTCAGTATAAATCTTCTGATGGATGGCTTGTCTAACTAGTTTTTCTAAGATATTATTCATTGCGATAATTATATCTTATGCGAGACGAAACAGCCAAAGGATTACTGGAAAAAGTAAAACAAGATTATGCGAAAATAGGCGAGGAATTTTCTAAAACTCGCGGAGAACCATGGCCGGAATTTGAGCATTTTAAAAAATATCTCAAAAAAAATGACAAGATTGCCGATATAGGCTGCGGAAACGGAAGGCTTCTATTAACGCTCGGGGAAGATTTTAATTATATAGGAATAGATAATAATCCGTATTTGCTCGAAGCCGCAAAAAAGAAATTTCCGAACGGAAAATTTATGTATGGCAATATGCTTGAATTGCCCATGCAAAATTCGGAAATGGACGCCATATTCTGCGTAGCCGCTTTTCATCACATTCCATCAAAAAAATTAAGAAACAAAGCGCTTCAAGAAATGAACAGAATACTTAAACCCAATGGCACTTTAATAATGATGGTATGGGATCTATTTCAAAAAAAATCGCTTAAACAACTGATAAAAAGCTTATTCAGTAAAAAATACGATTTTAAAGACATATTTATAAAATGGGGCGACAGCGGAATCAAGCGTTATTATCACGCATTCACACCATGGGAATTAAAAAAAATACTGCGTAAAAACGGCTTTCAAATAATTAAAGTCTTTTGCACAAAATACGGAAAGAAATCACATTTTTGGAACGCGTATAATATATGCATAATCGTAAAAAAATATGATTGAAGGAATAATCATTTTAGGCATTCCTTTTGATAGAGTAACGCGGACTGAAGCTTTAGATGCAATTTTCAGATGGATCACGGACGAAAAACAAATACATGTTGCCACTCCAAATCCGGAATTTCTGCTCAAAGCTCAAAAGAGTCCGGCTTTTCATGAAATACTAAAAAATACACATTTAAATATTCCGGACGGAATAGGTATCTTGTGGGCCGCAACTTATTTGCATAAAACTCAAAGAAACAAATTGAAAATAATAAAAATTCTAAAAGGTCTTGGGCTTTTAACAATGCTTTTATTTTATCCAAAATATTGTAAGCAAATATTAAAAGAAAGAATATCCGGAACAGATTTGATGTTTGATATATGTGAAAAAGCCGCACAAAAAGAATATAAAATTTTTCTGCTCGGCGCAGCTCCGGGCATAGCACAAAAAACAGCCGAAAAATTAAAATCACATTCCCCCTCCCTGCAAATCGCCGGAACATATGCAGGCTATCCCGAAGAAAAAAACATAGTCGAAAAAATCAAAAAATCCGGCGCGGATATTCTATTTGTCGCATTTGGGGCTCCAAAACAAGAACAATGGATACATGAAAATCTGTCAAAACTGCCAAATGTGAAATTGGCAATGGCTGTTGGGGGCGCCTTTGATCTTATATCAGGAAAAACCCGCCGCGCACCTGCTTTTATGCAAAAAATCGGGCTTGAATGGCTTTACAGGCTCATCCAAGAACCAAAACGATTAAAACGAATATTCAACGCGGTTGTAAAATTCCCATTGGAAATATTCAAAAATCAATGAGACTCCCCGCGCTTACGCACGGAGTATCTCGGCTTCACCGTAGCTTCGCTTTAGAAGTTCATCTCTTTTTTAAGGTTTTTTCCAAAAACGGCTTGATATAAGAAACCACGGTATTGATAAATTTCAACGGCGTAACAATGATTTTATTGACCCTATCAATTATTTCTTCCAAATCCGCAATGACTTTTG
This sequence comes from uncultured Candidatus Peribacteria bacterium, assembly GCA_964571575.1. GTDB lineage: Bacteria > Patescibacteriota > Gracilibacteria > UBA1369 > UBA12463 > UBA12463. Next base: position 1,455 of record CAZNCD010000007.1, on the reverse strand, counting down.
AAGCATCTCTTAAAATAAAAATCAAATATGCGAGTGTTATCGCGATAAAAACCGTAAGCACAACTGCCGCAACGGCTAGAGCGAGATACAAAATATCAAGCGAGGAGGTGATCATTTTTATAAATTTTATTTATATATTAATTATACTACGATCTCGGCCAAGAATAAAGGATTTTCTGCCTTTGGAAGCTCAAACTGAAAAATCCGTTATTTATTTCAAAAGCTTTTTTAAAACTTCGTTTATCACGCCGGGATTCCCCTGTCCCTTCAGTTCCTTCATAACCTGCCCAACAAAAAATCCGAACAATTTTTCTTTGCCTGATTTATATTCCGCGACTATTTCCGGATTGACTTCAATCACTTTTTTGCAAACCTTCTCAATCGCAGAAGTGTCAGATACCTGCTTCAAACCTTTTTCTTCTATAACTTCATCCGGATTGCGGCCTGTATGATACATCTCCTCAAAAATATCGTCTTTTGCCATATTCCCGGAAATAACACCTTCATTTACCAAATCCAGTAATCGTGCGAGATGCGTTGGAATGATTTTTGATTCTGAAATCGACAGATTTTCATCATTCAGATGCTTCAAAAATACGCTTGTAATAAACGATGCGACTTTTTTAGGGTCTTCTTTTGTAACACCGGCCACTCTCTCAAAATATGCAGCCATATCCGGATCGGAACTTATAATTTCGCTTTCAACAACGCCCAATTTCATATCAAGATATTTTTTCCGCTTTTGTTCCGGAAGTTCGGGAAGGGATTTTTTTAATTCCTCGACAAAATTTTCGTCTATAACCAACGGAGGCAAATCGGGTTCAGGAAAATATCTGTAATCAGCATCGCCTTCCTTGTCTCGCATAAGATATGTTTTTTGCTCTTCATCGTTCCATCCGACTGTAATATTCAAATCCAGTGGATTTCCGTTTTCCATTAGTTCTATCTGTTTTTCGGCTTCATATTCAATTGCATTTTCCAGAGCTTTAAAAGAATTCAAATTTTTTATTTCCGCCCTAAAATTAAGCTTTTTCTCGCCTTTGCGCCGTACGGAAACGCTCGCATCAAATCTCATCATCCCTTTTTCCATATCGGCGCTTGATGAACCGACAAACCGTAAAATCGTTTGCAGTTCCTTAGCAAATGCAGAAGCCTCCTCGGCGGAATTTAAATCCGGTTCCGTAACTATTTCCATCAAAGGAACTCCTGAACGATTATAATCACAAAGCGAACCGTTATCTTCATGCGTTAATTTACCGGCATCATCTTCAAGATGCAGCCTTTTTATGCGAATAGTTTTCTCTTTATCTCTGATTTTAATGCTTAACCGACCATTCTCCGAAATAGGCTGATCATATTGAGAAATCTGAAAACCTTTCGGTAAATCCGGATAAAAATAATTTTTCCTGTCAAAACGCGATAATTTTGGGATACTGCAATCTAGCGCAAGCGCCA
>CAZNCD010000006.1:5831-16202 GCA_964571575.1 uncultured Candidatus Peribacteria bacterium | reverse complement strand
TGATTCGTAAAAGTGAGTCATAATAGCCGTAATTTCCTTGAAGTTTTTTTGCGCCGAATACATCTCGCGCTCGCGTTCCGTATCTTCCTTGGATTCTTTGCGCGGGACCCTTATACGCAAAAAAACCATATTCATCATGCGTTTATGATCGTTTGCTTTACGAATGCGCCAGATTATAAACCACGTTATAACCGCGGAGACAACAACTATTCCAGCGATTTGCAAATAAATTGTCATTTAAATTATTCTACCATATTTAAGGCTTTTTCGCAATCTTGATGTGCATTTCAGAAACTTGTTCTTCCGGCAAAGTAGAAGGCGCGCCGGTCATAAGATCTTTAGCTTTCTGATCTTTTGGAAACGCGATAACTTCGCGGATATCGGGTTCTTCGCAAATCATCATAATAAATCTGTCGAGCCCCCATGCGATTCCACCGTGAGGAGGAGGTCCGTACTCAAAAGCCCGCAACAGATGGCCAAATCTTGCCTTTGCGTCTTCGGGTGAAATTTTTAAAATATCAAAAATTTTGCTTTGCAGCTTGGAATCGTGGATTCTTATGCTTCCGCCGGCGATTTCAACCCCGTTCATTACCAAATCATAAGCTTTTGCGCGGACGGAAGCGGGTTCTTTATCAAGCAATTTCGAATCTTCGTCCATCAACGAAGTGAACGGATGATGAGAAGCGTTAAGTTTTCCTTCTTCTTCGCTCCATTCAAACATTGGAAATTCCGTAATCCAAACAAGCGAAATTTTGTTTTTATCACATAAATTCAGTTTGTTTGCGCACTCAAGCCTTATGTGCCCGAGCGCTTCGCAGGCGACTTTAAAAGGCGCGGAACAAATTAATATCACATCACTTTCTTTTGCGCCGAATTTTTTCGTGACGGTTTCAATTTCTTCAGGCTTGAGATATTTAAGAACAGGGGATTTGATTCCGCCCTTTTCATAAACCATATAAATCAATCCGTTCGCGCCGTATGATTTGGCAAGCTCTTCAAATTCATCAAGTTCCCGTCTTGCAAATTTTGCGCCGCCCGGGATCATAATTCCACGCACCACGCCGCCGAAAGCGGCACTATCGGAAAAAACTTTGAATTCCGAGCCTGAAACCGCCTCCGTGATATCTTGAATTTCAAGACCAAACCTTAAATCCGGCTTGTCCAAGCCGTATTTATCCATTGTTTCTTTCCACGTCAAACGCGTAACGCACTCCGTTATGATTTCTTTTTCAGGCGCGAATTTTTTCAAAAGTGCAAAAATCAGCTCTTCATTCACCGTGAGAACATCATCAACATTCACAAACGACATTTCAACATCAACCTGCGTGAATTCCGGCTGTCTGTCTCCGCGCTGATCTTCGTCGCGGAAACATCTTGCGATTTGGAAATATCTGTCAAAACCCGCGACCATAAGCAATTGCTTTAATTGCTGTGGCGATTGCGGAAGCACGTAAAATTTCCCCGGATAAAGCCTTGAGGGAACAATATATTCACGGCTTCCTTCGGGCGTTCCTTTGATTAAAGCCGGAGTTTCAATTTCGACAAAATCTTTTTTATCAAAAAAATCGCGAATGAATTTAACGATTTTATGGCGCGTGATAATATTTTTTTGCATTCGCTCGCGCCTTAAATCCAAATATCTGTACTCAAGACGCAATTCTTCATTCACTTCTTTATTGCTGTCAATTTCAAAAGGCGGAGTCTTGGATATCGATAAAACCTCAACGTTGTCGGCGGGAACCTCAACTTCGCCTGTTAAGAGTTTTGCGTTTACCATTCCGACGGGGCGCATTCTTACTTTTCCGTTTACTCTGATAACGTATTCGGGCTTTATATGCTCCGCTTTTTCAGGTTGTACGATAATCTGAGTCAAGCCGTATCTATCACGCAGATCCACAAAAACAAGACCTCCGTGATCTCTCCTTCTCATAACCCATCCGCAAAGAGTTACATTTTTACCGACATCCGATTTTTTAAGTTCCCCGCAAGTGTGTGTTCTAAAAGTTGTTTTATGCATATTTCATGGAGCTGTTTCGCAGCATTTTTTGTATGCGCCTGTGTTCAGCCTGTGGTGTCGCTTCGCGACGGTTTATTTTCATAGACCTGTGTTTCGCTGTGCGAAACGGTCTGTCCGCTGAACGGCGTGTTATTTTATAAATTCGGATAATTCCGATCTGAATTCTTCATTTATATCGACTCCAAACGGGACTTTAACCCTTTTCATTTTGCCGTCGTTTTTTATGTGAATTTCAACCGGGGTCAGGCCTTTATGTTTTGTTAATACGGATTTGATTTTTTCAAGAACCGTTCCCGGAATGTCATCGGACAAATTAATTATATAGGCTTTGGATTTTTCTTCATAGCCATAATTGCCGTTTTCTTCTTCCTCATCATCCTTGGTATATGAAACATTTTTCATTCTTCTGGAAATTTTTTCATTTTCATCATAAAGATGCTCGGATTTCGCGTTTTCAATCATACTTTCGAGAGAAACGTTTTGTACATCCTCGCAAATAAGTTGAAAACCCGTGCCTCTCGCGACAAGTTTCCCGTTAATCATCAAAATCATATTTTCTTTTATAAGATCTCCGTATTTTGCGTAAGTTTTTGGAAACATTGTTGCGCCGATTCTTCCAGTCGGATCTTCAAGATCAAAATAAATCATGTACGCGCCGGATTTCGTGAATACTTTTTTCGCGGACGTGACAACGCCTCCTACTTTTATGGATTTATTCAAATTTTTACTTGTGAGCCTATCTATCATAAACACTTTTTTCGCAAGATACCTGTAAAGCCCTTGCAAAGGATGCCCGGAAACGTATAAACCCAGATATTGTTTTTCCCACGCAAACTTTTCAAGTCTTGTCGCGGGTTCCACGTCTTTAAGATCCCATGAAGATCTGCGCGGTTTTTCTCCGTCATCAAGCGCATCAAACATATCTATTTGCCCCTGTGCTTTTGACGATTGATAGTCTTTTGCGAATTTGGAAATCTCTTCAAAATTCAACGCGATATATTTTCTGTCGCCGAATTCATCAAACGCTCCGGAATACGCGAGCGATTCTATGAGTTTTTTATTTACAAATTTGGTTGGAACGCGTTTTGCGAAATCTTCAAGGCTTTTAAACTTTCCTTCCTTTGCGCGAACCTCAAGAATTTCCTTGATTGATCCTTCTCCGATTCCTTTTATTGCAAGAAGCCCAAACCTGATTTTGTTTTCCGAAATATAAGTAAAATTCAAATCGGATTCGTTTATGGAAGGGGGAAGAACATTAATTCCTTTTGCTTCACATTGTTGAATTTCAACAACAATTTTATCCGTGTTGCCTTGTTCACAAATCATCAACGCGGTCATAAATTCCGTCGGAAAATGAGCTTTCATGTAAGCGGTTCTGTAAGCAATCATCGCGTAAGACGTGGCATGAGCTTTATTAAATCCGTAACTCGCGAAAGGTTCGATGACGTTTTCAAAAACTTCTTCGGCAAATTTTTTGCTGTGGCCTTTTTTGACGGCGCCTTGAACAAATTTTTCGCGCTGTTCTTCAAGAAGTTTTGTAATCTTTTTGCCTACGGCTTTTCTTAAAATGTCCGCCTCGCCCAATGTGAAACCGGCAAACTTTCTGGCGATTTCCAAAATCTGCTCCTGATAAATCGCGACGCCGTAAGTTTCACGCAGAATTGACTCGAGATCTTTATGTATATATTTAACGGTGTCGGGTTGATGTTTGCCTAGAATATAGCTTGGAATCCATTCCATGGGACCGGGTCTGTAAAGAGAAATCATGGCGACTATGTCTTCAAATCGCGTTGGTTTGAGTTCCATCAAATAACGCCTCATCCCGCTTGATTCCAATTGGAAGATTCCGGTTGTATTGCCGGATTGCAATAATTCAAAAGTTTCTTTATCATCCAACGGAATGGTTTTGAGATTTACTGAAATTTGTTTTGTGTTTTCAACAATCTCAACCGCCCGTCGCAAGATGGTCAAATTTTTAAGACCGAGAAAATCCATTTTTAAAAGTCCTATATCCTCAATTGACTTCATTTCATATTGCGTGATGATTTCAGTGTCTTTGCCTGTTGCGAATTGCAAAGGGGAATATTCAATCAACGGTTTTTCGGAAACCACGACGGCGCATGCATGCGTGCCCGCGTGGCGCACCGTGCCTTCAAGCTGCATAGCGTAATCTAAAATTTTCTTTGTATCCGGCTCGGCTTCATAAGCGTTGTGCAATTCCGACTCCTGATTTACGGCAACGGTTAAAGGCACGTGTCTTCCTTGGATTGGCGGCGGAATCATCTTCGCGATTCTGTCCACGTCGCCATAAGTGTATCCAAGTGCTCTGCCGACATCGCGAACAGCCGCTCTGGAAGCCATTGTTCCGAAAGTGATAATTTGCGCGACATTTTCTCTTCCATATTTATTGATTACATAATTTAATACATCGTCGCGTCTATCGTCGCTGAAATCTATATCAATATCCGGCATGCTTATTCTGTCCGGATTCAAAAATCTCTCAAAAAGCAAATTATGCTTTAGAGGATCGATTTCAGTGATATCAAGGGAATAGGCGATAATGGATCCGGCTGCACTTCCGCGCCCCGGACCAACCGTAATTGAATTATCTTTCGCGAATTTAACAAAATCGTGGACTATCAAAAAGTAAGAATTAAATCCCATTTTATCAACCATTTCAAGCTCGTATTTAAGCCTTTTTCCTGCCTCTTCAAGCTGATCGCCGACATATTTTCTGCGCAGACCTTCTTCGCACAATTCCTCCAGATACTTATTGGCATCCATGTTGTTTGGAGTATGAAAAACAGGGAGCAAATTTTGGTTAAGCGGAATCTCAAGATTACATCTTTCCGCAATTTCCAGAGTATTTTTTATGGCATCCGGAGTATCTTTAAAAACATTTGCCATTTCTTCCGGCGGACGTAAGGAATAATCGTCTGTATAACGCATGCGGCTTTCGTCTTTTGTGGTTGTTTGCGTTTGAATGCAAATCAAAATATCGTGCGCGTCCGCATCTTCTTTATTAACGTAATGCACATCGTTTGTAGCAACAAGTTTGGCGCCGGTTTTTTTGGATAATTCAATAAACGCTTTATTCACACGCTCCTGATTTTCTATAAGCGGATGATCTTGGAGTTCAAGAAAAAAGTTTTCTTTGCCGAAAATATCTTGATATTTTTGGATTACTTTTGCGGCGGCGGTAATATCTCCGGTCACGGCGGCGCGCGCGGTTTCTCCGATCAAGCATCCGCTTAGCGCAATCAAGCCTTCTTTATGCGCTTTCAGCAAACCATAATCAACGCGCGGTTTATAATAATAACCTTCAAGATGAGCCTTTGTTACAAGATTGATAAGATTTTGATAACCAATGAAATTGGTCGCCAATAAAGTGAGATGATACGGTTTTATGTCAACGCCCGCTGTTTTATCAAAACGAGTCCTTGGAGCGATATAGATTTCACAACCGATGATAGGTTTTATCCCCGCTTTTTTTGCCGCTTTATAAAATTCAATCGCGCCGTATAGAACTCCATGATCCGTAAGCGCAATTGCGGGCGAGCCCTGTTTTTTGGCGCACGCAACAAGACTTTCGGGCCGACCCAGCCCGTCAAGCAAACTATAGTACGAGTGTACATGCAAGTGAACGAAAGACATCGAAAGTACTATAGAAAATTTTCGGGAAAATCGCCAGAGGAAAATACACGCTTTACTACGCTTTATGCGCGTGGTGCCGGGGGAGAGAGTTGAACTCTCACAGGTGTTACCCCACAGGCTCCTAAGGCCTGCGCGTCTGCCAATTTCGCCACCCCGGCTTTTCCTATATAAAAATACCATAAAACTTGCCTAAAAATATGCCTAAAAATAAACCCTCTTGACAAAGTTTACAAAAAGGACTAAAATTCAATCCTTTATACTTTATATAATATATTTGCCAATTAAATCAAATTTCTGGCTTGACACACAAATCGATTACGAATAGGCTGTTAAAGCCAAAAATAATCACTGAAACAATAATATGGATACAATCAAAATCGACCTCCAAAAAATCCTAGACGAAATATTCCTTGTTCTTACGTTAAAAGAAAAAGAAGTAATGACAAAACGTTTTGGCCTTGATAACAAACCGCGCCAAACGCTCGAGAAAATCGGCCAAAAATTTTCCGTAACGCGCGAACGCATAAGACAGATAGAAAAAATCGCGCTTTCAAAATTAAAAAGAACAGTTTCAAGCACACGTCTCATTGTCGTAAATGAAATAACAAACGAACTTATCAAAGAAGCCGGAGGGGTCTTGCTTGAAAGCACGATTATAAAAATCGTTTTGGAAAGAATAGCCTCGACTCACGAAGTTGATTCATCGATTGTCAAACTGGCTCTTAGCATAAATCCGAATCTTGTAAAAATTGAAAAAAACAATTTCATTCACTCATTTTGGAAAAGTACGAATACGGAACTCGAAGAAATATCGGAAGTCGTGGAAGTCGGCGTGAAAGTTCTTGATAAAAAAGCCGATGTCATGGATGGCGCTTTACTTGCTGCACAAATTAAGGCTTTAATGGGGGAAAAAGCCAAATCTTATTCGGGAAATTTCATATTGAATTGCATGACGATTGATAAAAGAATCAAAGAAATGAAGGAGGGGTTCGGTTTAATAACATGGAGACACATCAATCCAAAATCAATCCGCGATAAAGCTTATATTGTTCTCAAAAAAATAGGAAAGCCAATGCACTTTACGGATATATCGAATAAAATTGTGGAAACTCATTTTGACAACAAACACATTACGGTTCAAGCGGTTCATAACGAATTAATCAGATACGAACAATTTGTCCTTATTGGCCGCGGTCTTTATGCTCTTAAAGAATGGGGTTACAAAAAAGGCACAGTTTCGGAGGTTATTGAAGGTCTTCTTCGCAAAAAAAGCCCAATGACAAAACAAGAGATCATTCAAGCCGTTTTAAAAGAAAGACACGTCAAAAAAGGCACAATTTCCCTTAATCTTCAGAAAAACGACCAATTTGTCAGAGTTGGCCGCGCGGTTTATGCTTTAAAAAGCTAAAAACAGCGTAACAAAACCTTTATGGATGATTGTATTTTTTGCAAGATCATCAGTAAACAAATTCCAAGCGAATTTATTTATGAGGATGATAAATGCGTTGCTTTTAATGATATTCATCCAAAAGCCAAGCACCATTTTTTGATAGTGCCAAAAGCGCATATCAGCACGATTTCAGACATTGAAGAGTCAAATTCAGCTTTGATGGGACATCTGATTTTTGTTGCCAAAAAACTTGGTATTGAAAAAAATCTCACGCATTATAACCTCCAATTTAACGTCGGCAGGGGAGCCGGCCAGGAAGTTTTTCATATTCATTTGCATTTGATGAGTGATATGGCTTAACGGTACAATTATTTTGCCCTTGACAAATCTTGCAGGCACGTTATAATGTTCTCCAAGCCTAATTTTTAATCAAAATTATATATGACTAGTACAGTATTGACTCCTCAAAATAATTTAGAAAGGCAAGCTGTTGCATTAGCTAGGAATAAAGATGTGCGACCTGAGCTTCTATTGCAGGAAATTGCTGCCAGAACAGCTTCCACCCGCACCGCTGTTTCAACTGCAGATCCTGAAGCCGCTATCTCCGCTCCCGAACAAATCTAAGAAGAGCCCTTGATTCCTATTCCTTTCGCCGAACTTCAAGCTCTTCTTGCTCCAAAAGGAATTGATCTTCAAAAACAGCTTGATGACCATGTTGCTTTCATGGTTAGATCCGGCGCAGTTAAAGAAAAAGATGCCGACCAATATCGCGACAACTTTCAAACAATCTCTGTTCGCAAATCCGAACTCGAAGCCATCCCTCAAGGATATAAACCTATGCTTTTTGTTGATGACATGACTCCTACAGAATCAGCAAAAGCTTTTGATATTCCATCATTCGGTCAAATGCTATCCAACTTCACAAAAAGAGATCCGAACAATCCTGAAATCTCTCTGCCAAATCAATCTCCTTCAGGTCTTGCTCGCCTTACCTTCAGTCCAAACGTCGGGGATCTCACGCCCGGCCACCTTACCGGAGAATCAGCAAACACTGGACTCAATCAAATGAAACAAGGCAAACATTTCATGGAACCTGCTCAATGGTTTCAACTCTTCGCTGAATGTTTAGATAAAGCTATAACAGAACTCAATCTCGGAGAAGGCAAACAATGGAGAGACATGAATGACAAAGAAAGAAAAGCAATATTGGCCAACGAAAAAATCGATAAATATTTACTTGATGCATCAACCTGGACACAATTCCCTGATTATAGAAAACAATTTGGCTACGTTCTGAGCCTTTTCTGGCATTCCTATTCTCGCTGGGTCCTTGTCAACCACTGGATTCCGAGCCGTGCGCTTGGCTCCTACGGTGTTCGTCCTTCCATCGGTTAGTTTCTCTTAAAAAATATCTTGGTTCCTTGTTTCTTGCATTCTTGGTTCGAACCCGTACAATAGATTTTAAATCTTCACTTCCATAGAAAAATCCATAGATTTCGCGTCCATTGTAAGTGCTCCGGCAGAAATAATATCAACTCCGGTTTTCGCATAATCCGAAACGTTCTCCGAATTTATTCCACCAGACGCTTCAATCAAAAAAGCATCACGTTTCATCCTTTTTATAAATTCTACAATTCGTTGAGGCGCTATATTATCTAGCATAATTACAAAAGGCACGGCTTTATCCTTAAAGCTGCTGATTATTCCGGCCGCCAAAACTCCATCATCGATATTCTCAACTTCAATTTCCACAAATCTCGCGCCAACAGTTTTCGCTGACTTATAAGCCTTTTTTAAAGCGCTTTCAATTGTTACGCCGGGTAAACGCAAATGCGTATCTTTTATTAAAATCGCGTCTTCCAGATTCAGCCTGTGTGTTCCTGCGCCACCAACAAAACACGCTCTTTTATCAAGCAAGCCCCACAAAGTTTTTCGGGTCGGCGTTATTAAAACATTCTCAGAAACAGCCCTCGCGGCATCAACGAATTTTCGCGCCAAAGTTGCAACTCCGCTCATTCTTTGGAGCAAATTTAAAACAATTCGCTCGACTTTCAAAATATTGCGTGCCGCTCCATTCAAAACCATAATCGTTCCGCCGTTTATTACAACATCACCGTCATTTTTCAAAAATTCGGTCTCGATTTTACCAAGTCTTGGTTTAAACGCCGGATCGCTTTCACACAAAAAATATTTTACTTCCTGCACACCGCATAAAATCCCTTCCGACCTGGAAACGATTTTATAAGGATATTTCATTTCAGCGGGTACAATGGTTTCGCTTGTGATATCGCCGCGCTTACCCAAATCTTTTTCTAGCTCCAAAAACGTATATCTGAAAATCCATTGTTTATAAAGCGGATTTTCCGGCGTCAATTGCGCTCCGAGATTGTGCGTTTTATTCGCGGCGGTGGCTCTGTCTTTAATATACGCCATATGGTTTTTAGTTTTGAGTTAATTTAAACATTTTTTCAAACGCAGAGAGAGCTTTTCTCGCGGTTTTCGGTTCAACCGTGATTTCATACTGATCGTATTTCAAAGAATCCCTTACTCGTTCCAATGTTATTTTTTTCATGTCATAACATAAACTGCATACCGTATAAAACTTTTTTTCCGGCACATCTTCCTGCATTTTGTTTATCATTCCGCATTCCGTTACGACAATAAATTTATTCGCGCGGCTGTGCTTTGCGTAATCCGACATTTTACTCGTACTCCCTACAAAATCAGCCATGGATAAAACATTCGTCTGACATTCCGGATGCACAATCAATTCAGCGCCGGGATATTCAAGCAGAGCTTTTTCGATTGATTTTAGACCGAGATTTTGATGAATCGGACATACGCCTTCCCAAGGAATTATCTTCTTTTCCGGGACTTGAGATGCGACAAAATTCGCCAGATTTTTATCCGGCAGCATAATTATTTCTTTATTTTTAAGACTGCGCGCGATTTTCACCGCATTTGAAGATGTGCAAATCGTATCGCACCCGGCCTTTATCTCAACATTGGAGTTTATATAGCAAACAGTCGCGGCGCGGGGATATTTTTTCTTGAATTTCAGCAATCCATCGACATCAATTGTATCAGCCAAAGCGCATCCGGCGTCAAGAGCCGGCAGATAAACTTTTTTACGCGGATTTAGAATCTTTGCGCTTTCCGCCATGAATTTTACTCCGCAAAAAATTATCGCGCGCACTTTGCTCTTCATCGCGGCCTTGCACAACCCGAGCGAATCGCCAACGCAGTCCGCTATTTTATAAATTTCCGGACGCTGATAATTATGAGCCAAAATAATCGCGCGTTTTTTCTT
>CAZNCD010000006.1:3281-5731 GCA_964571575.1 uncultured Candidatus Peribacteria bacterium | reverse complement strand
CGCTATTCCATGTACAAGCCTAAGCCAAAGGCTTTTTATCATTTCAAACGTGGCCTTTGTAAGTGAAGCCAAAATATCGGTTAATTCACGAACTTTCGCGAGAATATTGTTCAGTTCAAAATAATTCTTGCTATTGTTAAAATACGTCATTCTTGTTGCCTTTGATTCCAAAGAGTTTATTTCACTTGAAATTTCAGCTTCAATTTCAGCTTTCATGCGTTTTTCGGAAGGAAGATTCGCCAAAAGCTTTGCTTTAAGCTGTTGTTGCGTAAATTTATGTGTTTTTTTCGAGGCTTGTTGCGTCGTAGCGGCTTTTTGCTCCGGAGGAAGGTCTTTTACGATTTCAGAAAGCCTTTGGCCGACTTCTTGGATTTCAACGCCTTGCATGTTTTCAGCGCCGCTTTTCAGAGCGTCTTGAGGGATGTTCATATTAACTTTTTCCTGTTGTGTATGCTGATTTGATTGCATATTTTGATGCTATATTAACTATAAGGGAAATTAATTAGTTTGTCAACTGTGAAATAAATATTTAGCTGACGTTAGCTGTAATCTTCCTTAAGACTAAATATTATGCTAAATTTAATCCAACGGCAAATAAAAATATGAAACAAATTCCATCATCATACGATGCTCAAAAATACGAAACCGGCATATATAAAAAGTGGGAAACATCAGGGGCTTTTATAGCTTATCCCAAAGCGGACAAGAAATCTTTTACGATTTCGATGCCGCCTCCAAATGCAACAGGCACGCTTCATCTTGGCCACGCGGTTATGCTGGCTTTGGAAGATATAATGATTCGTTATCATAGAATGAAAGGCGAGGTTGCGCTTTGGCTTCCCGGGACGGACCACGCTTCAATCGCGACGCAAAACAAAGTGGAGCAATTGATTGCCAAAGAGAATAAAACAAGGTTCAATCTGGGCCGTGAAAAATTTCTTGGACGAATCGATGAATTCGTAAAAAATTCGCAAAGTACGATCAAAAATCAAATAAGACGCATGGGTTCAAGCTGCGACTGGAGCCGCGGAAAATACACTTTAAGCCCAGAATTAAGCCTTGCCGTGCGGACAGTTTTTAAACGTATGTATGACGATGGGCTGATTTATCGCGGATACAGAATTGTAAACTGGTGTCCTCGCTGCAAATCCACGCTTGCCGATGATGAAGTCGAATACAAAGAGAAAAAAGGCAAATTTTATTATATGAAATACGGTCCGGTTGTAATTGGCACCGCTCGTCCGGAAACAAAATTTCTTGATAAAGTCATCGTTGTCCATCCGTCGGATAAAAGATATAAAAAATATGTCGGAAAAGAATTTGATATACCGTGGATAAATGGAAAAGTGAAAGCTCATGTTATCGCGGATGCGGTTTCGGATCCGGAATTCGGCACAGGCGCAATGACAATTACTCCCGCTCATTCTTTTGTTGATTTTGAATTGGCAAAAAAATACGGCTTTGAAATTGTAAAAATAATCGATGAAGACGGAAATCTAACGGACGCGGCAGACGAATTCGCGGGAATGAACGCTTATGAAGCCCGCGAGAAAATCGTTGAAAAAATGCAAAAGAACGGCCTCATTGACCATATTGATGAAAATTACACTCACAATCTTTCGGTTTGTTATAGATGCGATACAGCGATAGAGCCGCTTCCTTCCGAACAATGGTTCATAAATGTTGATAAAAAAGTTCCCGGCCGCAAAAAATCTCTCAAAGAGATGTCCGTTGAAGCCGTCAAAAAAGGGAAAATCAAAATCCTGCCGTCGAAATTCGAAAAAATCTATTTTCACTGGATGAACAATCTTCACGATTGGTGTATTTCACGCCAAATTTGGTTTGGCCATCAAATCCCGGTTTGGTATTGCGATTGCTCAAAAGAGCCGATTGTAAGCGTCATAACGCCGAAATATTGCCCGCATTGTAAAAGCGTAAAGCTCCGCCAAGATCCAGACACTCTCGATACGTGGTTTTCTTCCAGTCTCTGGACTTTTTCTACTCTCGGTTGGCCGAATAAAACGGAGGATTTAAAGCATTTTCATCCAACTTCTGTTATGGAAACCGGCTACGATATTTTGTTTTTCTGGATAGCAAGAATGATTTTAATGACACTCTACGCGCTAAACGAAGTTCCATTTCATGCCGTTTATTTACATGGACTGATTCGCGACAGATTCGGCAATAAAATGAGCAAATCTCGTCCGGAAACATGCATAGATCCTCTTGATATGATTAAAAAATACGGAACAGACGCAGTGCGTTTAAGTCTTATTATAGGCTCAGCTCCGGGCAGCGATATGCGGCTTTATGAAGAAAAAATCGCGGGTTACAGAAATTTCGTTAATAAAATATGGAATGCTTCACGCTTTGTCTTAATGAATCTCGATGAAAAAGATTTACGTGCAAAATTTTCACACGTTTCATGCGAGCGTACGGCGCGAGCGAGC
>CAZNCD010000006.1:0-3181 GCA_964571575.1 uncultured Candidatus Peribacteria bacterium | reverse complement strand
CGAGCGAGCTCTATAATCAAAACAGACGCAGATCGTTGGATATTAAGCAAACTCCAGAAAATTGTAAAAACAGTAACGCGTCTTCTTGAAGAATACAGATTTTCGGAAGCGGGCGGCGCGACTTATGATTTTTTCTGGTCAATATTTTGCGATTGGTACCTTGAACTGAGCAAAGGGGAAAAGAAAAATCCGATAGTGCTAGCGCGTGTTTTAAAAACAATGCTGCGCTTGCTCCATCCGTTTATGCCTTTTGTGACTGAAACGATATGGTCAAATCTCGGCGAACAAAAAATGCTGATAGGCGAATCATGGCCGGAGTTCGATAAATCTTTAGTGGATGAAAAAGTGGAAAAAGAGATGGAAACGGTCTTAGGAATCGTTTCGGAAATCAGAGCCTTAAGAGTTGATTTAAATATAAACGCGGGAGTAAAGCTAAAAACAATAATATACGGCGGCGCAAAAATAAACATAATCGCGGAAAATTCCGAAGCCATAAAACGCTTGGTAAATCTTGCGAATATTAAAATTTCCCAAAAAGGTCCGGCAATAAAATCAAGTTTAAGGATATATTTACACGGTATTGAAATATATGTTCCCGTCGAAGGAATTCTCAACATCAAAAACGAACTCCAGAGAATAAAAAAAGCTTTTAATGAAAATTCCGGCCTACTTAAAGCCGCACAAGGAAAATTGTCAAATAAAGGATTTTTGGGAAAAGCGCCCGAAGAAATTATCGAAAAAGAAAAGGCAAATAAAGAACGCATTGAAACATTGCTTAAAAAACTTACAATATATAAAAAGGAGCTCGAAAACCTTAACAAACCTTAAATATGCCATCGGTAGACGATGTTTTTCAAAAACAATTCGCTTATATTGAAGAACTGATCGGCCTCGGTCAGTTTAAAGAAGCATATAATGTCTGCAAAGAAATTTTGCGGATTGATCCTTTAAATTCTAAGGCGAAAAAATATCTTTCCCTCGTGACGGAATTGATAAAAGAACACAACGAACGGTTTGTGTCCGAAAAAATAAAAGAGATCGAAGCGATTAAATTATCCGGCCGTCTTGCGGATGCCATAAATGAAGCTGAAAAGCTCGTACAAATGTTTTCCGACAACGAAAAAGCCGTTTCTTACATGGCGGATCTTCAAAAAGAATACAGAAATAAAAAAATTAACGAGCAGGGAAGCGTTTATAAAAATTACGAAAAACAAATAGATGATTTTATAAGCTCCGGTAAGTTGGATGAAGCTCTTAAATTTTGCGGAAAAATTTTGCTTGAAAATCCGGCGGATAAAGTTGTGGCCGCAATATGCAGAGAAGGAAGGGGAAAAGCGGTTGAGGCAAAGCTGAAAAGCATGAAAGAGCTTTTTAAAACGGATAAATACGAAGAAATATTAAACGCCTTATACGCACTTAAAAAAATTGAAGAAACAACTGAAGTCAAAAATCTCATAATAAAATACACTGACAAGCTGCGCGAAAGACAGATCGACGAAAAACAAGATTTTATAATAAAAGCAAAAGAAGATATCACGTATTCGTTTCAAATGAAAAAATATAATGAATGTGTCAATGCCGCGCAGGAATTATTGCGCATTAACCCAAAGGACAAATTTGCAAAAGACATGGTTGAAAAAAGTCAGGAAAAAATAGAAAAACAGGCAAAAAACGATGTTTTTAAACAAATGGATCAGGCAATGTGATTGCAAATTCGCGTGTTTTCAGGTTCCTCAGTTTTTCACAAACAATAAATCGATTGTGACCGGTCCACCCCTTTGATCAGTAGCATTGCCTTGCTGATGAAGATAATCTCGTTTTAATCTTTGCATGTCTTGCAGCACATCACGAAATGCCGGATCGCTGGGCACCCCTGTTTGAGACAAAAGATACCCAACATCTTCGAACCGTTCGATATTTCTTAAAGTGCAAGCATCAACAATCAAACCGTTGAACATAGGATCATCCGCTTCCCTAAGGCGACTACCGGATTTTTCATCCAATAATGTCATAATAAATAAATAAATTAATTCGCGCGACTTATTTCAACCCGTATCTTCTTCTGCCAACCCTTATGAATTCCTTATTATTTGAAAGTGAAAGCAAAATCGTTATTTTTTTGACCTGTCTTTCTTTTAAAACCGCTTTAATAATATCATCCCTGTCCATTTCTTTGTGTTTCTTGAGAAGTCTCGTTATAACATCTCTTACGGTTCCGCTTGTATATCCCCATTCTTTAAGAGCGTAAATCCCGCGGCCGACCAAAATAAAATCATCCCATCGGATAAGCTCGTTATGAACAGCTTGAAGATTTACGGATTTATTGTCGAATTTTTCTTCGGAAATTAATTTTGTTATTTCTGTAAAGTGCAAGGGCTTTTTATCACGTCTTAAAATAAAGAAAATTTTGTCTTTTAATGTTCTGGGATTGATATCTCTCCATTTCAAAAGACCGACTCCGTTTTCAACGATTTTTGCTCTTTTATCAATCCTGAGAGTTGAATTCAAAAGCGTTTCAGTAAAAAATTCATTTTTTACCTTATCTTTCGCGAGTTGATATAAATTCTGAACCGTCAGAACTTTGCCTTTTTTCCCAAGAATATCAACGGCGATATTAAGCGCTTTTGAAATTATTTCCGCGTTTATATTTTTCAGTCTGAAATAAGGCCAGCTCAAAATTTTGTTGCCTTCAGATTCTATATTTTTATCAAGAACCAAAGATAATTTTAAAGCCTCTATATCCGCGGTGTCATTTTGCAGAATGGTTTTTAAAATCGTATTTAAAAACAAATCCTCTTTCATTGCTCCGCCATTCGCCTGAAGCAAGGTAATCGCAAACTGATGAACCATCGGAAGGGGAGTATTAAAAACATTCCTGCTCAATTTTTGAATCGCAGTTTGCTCAATTTGCCTCACGCGTTCACGCGTTACCGAAAAATCTTTGCCGATTTCCTCCAAAGTTCTGTGTCTTACGTGATCAAGATTAAAGCGCTTCTCAATAACAATCTTCTCTTTATCGGATAATAATGCAAACATGTCGCCGATTGTTTTTGGCATATCCATTATAACCTGTTTTAGACCTTGAGAAGTTTGATCCATAGACATTTGGTTTATGTTGTTCGGACTCAATTATACAAAATCTTGATAATAATCAGAGTGCTATAAATACAGAATCACTTAA
>CAZNCD010000005.1:0-16950 GCA_964571575.1 uncultured Candidatus Peribacteria bacterium | reverse complement strand
CATACGGTTTTCCAACATCCTCGTCTTTTTTTATTGCTCCATACGCATCGCAATTTTTCCCCGCGGTTCCTGTGCCCGGGAATGGATAAGAATTCCAATCACCATCATTAAAATCAATTTTTGAGGATAAAGCCTGTTGTGCGCTTGATGATATGCCGAGAATCCTAAACTGGCCAATCTTTTCTTCTGTTGTTTCGTTAAATATCGATTCTCCGGAAAGAGAAAATTCATATTCTTCTTCAGTCAATCTTTTTGGATTCTTAAATAAATACAATGCTTTGCCCACAGCGCGATTAGTGTTATATAAAGCCTGCCTTGATTTGTTTACATCTCCGCTTTCCCTTAATCCCCCTGTGGCCCATTCCATGTCTGTCATACCTGTGTACAGAAAAGCCATCATAAATATCATAGCAAGAATAATGGCAATGCCGGGCCTGTTTTCTGCGGTCCTTCTAATCATGAGAAAAATCGTTATAAAAAATATCTTCAGCTGAAATTGTTTTTTGTCCCCCCCCCTCGTTCCAAGCAACGGTTGATGCGGCGACAAGCTCGTCTTCTTTTCCCCCTATTTCGCCATACTTTATCTCTATTATTCTATAGAATTTGGTTTTTTTGCCTTCTTTCGTCCGCGATGGATCGCCGTATGTATAAAATTCGTCTGTTCCAACTTTTTCGAGACTGATTAAATATTCTTCATTCAAGCTTTGATTCTGCGAATCTCCGACAATAAGATCTTCATCGACAAAAATCAGCTTTGTTTTCGACATTCCATTTTCCGAATAATCTTCAAGTCTGTATTTCCCCTCAAGTATTTTTGTTTTTTCGCATGGAAGTTTTTCATTGTCCATATCAAAATTCCAACAGTCTGAATCGCTAAATCTTATTTTGTTCGTGCTTATCGCTTTTGAGACAACGTCTATTCCTTCATAAGCAAGATTGCTTGCGATCAGCCTTGTTTTATTGCTTTCGGACGCCCTAAACGCGATTGATGCTACAAAAGCCGCGCCTTCGATTGTGATTGCGATGACTGCTAATGCCACAATAACTTCGATAAGAGTGGTGCCGGATGGATTTTTTTGATTTTTCTTGCGCATATCAATTTTTTATTCCCCCAAGATATTTTTGCGATATTGTTGTTTGGATTATAATCGGATTTGCTTTGTCGGCCTTTGCGCCGTATTCGGATGCGGATGGTTTAACTGATAAAACTATTCTTACGCTCGGTTGATAAACGCTGTCCGAATCATTATATGCTTTATGCGGATCATTAGAGGGATTTACGTAGAATTTTAACCCAATTATGTCCGTGCGCCTGAGGCCTCTCGGAGAAAATTTTGCGGCGTATGGGTCGCCCGGTTCCAAATCAATATCCCCGGGAGGTTTTGCCATGTCCGACTCGTCTGAACAAGAATAGTTTTCCATCACAAATTTTTCAGAAATTCCGTTTTTATCCTCATCGCAGCCTTGGAGATTCAAAACAGCCAGCGTCTGTTCCGATTTAGGCGGAATCGAGTCGTGCAATTTATCCGTTTTTTTGACCGCATATATTGTTTTTTTCATTCCATCGGGACTCCTTAAAAACAAATAAGATTGGTACGTTTCGCATGACTGTTGTTCTGGATTGCAGACCGAATTTTTTGCGGGAATGCCGGCGGGATTTTTGAAATTCTCGCCGTACTGCGGAAATCCGGCAGGACAATCAACCCCGAATCCAACATTATAGGCGCACGCATTTCTGTTGAAATATTCCTGATAATCTATCGCGTTGTTTTGGATTTCCGCGGTCAAAAGATTCAGCATCGCACGCGCATCATTAACAACGGATTGGGTCATTTTTATATTCATCGCCGTTCTGGTGATGTTTATCAATCCATCAGTCGTCAATGCGCTTAATGCTCCCATAAGTCCTATCGCCACAATCATTTCTATAAGAGTGAAGCCTGATTTTGTTTTTTTATGCGGCATTTTGGCGATTATTATTTTTCCGGCAAGCCTGATGAATTTTTATATATTTTAAATTGTTTTTCCAAATTTCCGGATTCGCATTGCGTATAACATAATTTTATTTCGGCGTCCGCGTCCGGTTTGATTATAAATTTTCCCGTCGGCGGATAATATAAAAGCGTTATTTCATCAGCATCATCGTTGAATGTTAAACGATTTTCCAGATCATACGATTCGATGATTAAATCATTTCCGCTTATCACGCTTGGTTTTTCATTCTCGCTGTTCGGTTCAGGCATCGGATTCGGCTCCTGGAAAGAGTTTTTGAAATTCGAATATTTCGGGTTATCGTAATCAGCGAATAAATATATTTTGTATTTGTCCGGATCTTTTTTGAAATATATCCCATAGGCATTGGGTGCGATTTTATCGGTTATATCTCCGTTATGATTGGCATCTGTGTAATCCGTGACTTGTCTGCCGTTTATTGCGTAGTTTCGCGCCTGATGAATCATGCTTATAACTTTCTCATATACTTGATTGAGCTTTGCCGAGCGGTCAATGTTTGTAAGGCCCGCAAGCGCGCCCACGGCCAAAATACCCATCAATACAATGACAATTAAAATTTCAATTAAAGTAAATCCATGCTTTCGCATAGTTTAATTCTAACATCTTGCAAAATTAAAGTGAAGGCTCTGCGGGGACTGCGTCTTCAATCCCCTTGCCTTGTTCCCGTCCCCGCAAACCCGCCGAATACCGGCAGAGCGGGATTTGGCGCGCGGTAGAAAATAAAGACTGATTTCTTTTTATTATTTGTTTGGCCGATGTCCGTGAAATCCGCCGTATTCCCATCGGCAACATCTGTTGTATTTTTCACCGGTCTCAAACACGCGAATGATTTTTCCGTCGCATCATTGATTTCCGTATTATCTCTCGATGTAACCGTGCCTTCTATAACAAGCTGTCTCCAAAAATCCGCATTAAGAGTTTTTGAATAACCAGCCGGCGGAGAAGCTAAACCCGAGTCGCCCTTATAACTATAAACTCCGCCATCCGCGAAAATCTGCGCCTGAAGATTTTTGACAGTGTTTTTTATATAAACATTTCCGCCGTCGCCGGAATCTGATTTAAGCGCGATTATTCCGATTTGAACTTGTTTGTCATTTGGATTATAGAAATCCGAATTTATATACACATCCCCTCCTTCAACGATTATTGTTTTATTCGCTTCCGGATAATTCGTGCCGCCATTCCATGCAACATCCACATTTATATTTTGATAATAGTATGTTGAACGATCTTCTATGAAATTCGGCGGCGGAGTCAAAACCGTATAATCGCTTTCCATTTTCGCTTTCGCGATTCCGCGGACTATTGTTTCTCTATTCGCGGAGAATGAAGCCGTTGTTCCGCCTGATTGCAATTTTGTGTTGCCGCTTGTAGAAACAGGTCCGCATGTGAAATCCGGCTTTGGAGGACATTCCGGATCGCCATAATTGCAGCACTTCGCAGAATCATTGCTTTCATCAATTCCATCACAATTTGTATTGCCCAATCCGCAAATATCTATTGTTGATAATGATTCGCCTGCGACTGCCGTGCATTTTGCCCCTTCCGCCGTGCAGTATGTTATTCCTGTGCGTTCACATGCGCCCTTTTCAGCTGTACATACTGAACCTCCGACGCAACCTCCCTCTATTTTGCAATCCGGGTCCGCGCCGTCCGTCAAACCGTCGCAATCATTATCTATTCCATCTGTACATATTTCGAGACTTGGGGATTTTGGCGTGACATTACAAGTTCTGACGGTGCCGTCAGCATTGCATACCGAAGCTCTCCCCGTATTCTCGCACGCGCCGATTCCCGCCGTACATGTTGTTGTGCCAACTACGCATTTTTGTACATCAATCGGCACTTTAACTCCCGTGAAATCAAACCATCCAATTCTATCCGACCACGACCACTTATCAAGCGCGCCTGACGAAATTGGAGCTTTCCCGTCAACAATCGCGCCTTTATTTAATTTCATATTTGAAACTCCCGCGAGATTTATTCCGCTGAAATTGAATTTTCCGATAAAATCATTGTATGCTTGTCCTCCAAAATTTCCGTTTTTATCAACCGTTACTCTATAATTGTCTTTGCACGAAAAACCTCTGTTTTCTCCGAGAGCCGCGCCAGAACCATTGCAATAAAAACTGATGAGACCAAATTGATATGACCCATCGAGTTTTTTGTTGACTGCCCATCCTTTTAAAAACAAACCGCCGTTCGGTTGTATTTCAACGCACGCTCTGTGATTTTCTCCAAGTATTGTTATATCGTCAAAATCTATTATTCCGCTGTTTGCGATTCCGTTCGCGTCCGGCGCGGGGTCCATCCCGATTTTCACTTTAACCGGCGTTGTTTTCCCCGTAATCGGATAACATGGCGCGATTATGCCCTGCGCGTCCGCTTTATATATTTTCGCGGTGAACAAAACAATTATTGCCAGCGCGGCAACGGATACGCCCAAACAAAATATCAGCGCGAGTTTACGTTTTGTCAGATAAGACATTTTTGTTTTTATATTGTGTCGAGTAAATTATAACATAAATCTTAATTGAAAGCAAGGATGGGGACGGTGGTGAAGGAGCACCACCGTCCCGCAAAAGCTTGCGTAAACGCCAATTTTTTGATATAATTACATAATAAAAAAATAACAAAAATAAAAAATGCGAAATCAAAAACCACACTCACGCCGTTCGCCGCAAGGCTCAACAGGCGCATATAAACAAATCGTTTGCCGAAGGCAAACACCGTTCGTTGTAACGCGCATCAATGATAACCGCACCATTTGGCATTTAACCGCCATTATTGTCGCGGCAAGCATGTTGCTTTTATTTGTTACCGCTTTGAATATTGCGGGTGCGGCAACAAATCCCCCGCAACTTAATGTTGTACCGAATTTTTCGGGATTGAAGGTTGCCGGCGATGCCACAATCAACGGTCTTGTTAAAACTCATGATTTGGAAAATACGGGAGAAGCGAATTTGTATGAAGTAAATATAATCAATCTTTTTGTTAAAAATGCCGCGAGTTTTCTGAAAGATCTTGTTGTAACCGGCAAGACGACAATGAATGGAGGGGCGGGTGTTAACGGCAGTCTTGACGTGAAAGGTTCAAGCTTCTTGCGCGGAGATGTTTACATTGCATCGCCAAACGGAGAAGTGAGTATAAAGGGACATCCCTCTTTCGGCATAACCGTGGATACGCCTTTATATGTTAAAAAATCTATTTTTGCTCTTGACGGCTTGGCCGTAGGCTCGGGTAAAAAATTGTTTGCTTCAGATATTAGCGGCGGAATCGACGGTATTAACATTCTGGATTCCATAAATGTTGATCCTGCTAAAATATTAAATGTTACGTTTTTGAGAGGCGGGCTTGTCGGCGCTGTTCAACCTTTAAAAATCATGTCGGATCTTTTTACTTCCAAAGATTTTGATATCGGAGGTACGATTAAAAATTCCGTCGGCGGAAAAGTTAATATAGGCGAAGCTGTAATCGGCGGCGATAAGGCAAAAATTGAGACATCGCAAAACACAAGCTCCGTGGACATAAAAGGTAATATTTCTCTTGTCGACGGATCCGGCCTTGATTCGCTTACTGTTGATAACAGCAGAATAATTTTGCAAAGCGGTCCTTCGGCTGTTCAAATCAATAACGGCGGTATCATTACTACGGGTAGCATCGCGTCTTCTGGAAATATTGCCACTGTCGGAGATATTTCTATCGGCGGCACGGGAAAACTTAAACGCGGAGATCTTACTGACTATATAACAACGATGAATACTTCAGTATCTAAAAACGTAGACCCCGGCGGTTTTGCAAAAATTTCACTCGGATGCAATGTCGATTATGAACCTGTGTCATGCGGCATTGATGCCAGCACAACGGAAATACAAGTATATTCTTCTTATATTTTCAAGAATACCACTTGCGCAGTAGGCGTAAAAAATCTGTCTGCGGCTCTGCAAAATGTTACCGCTTACGCCAGATGTTTGCGTAAATAAATTCACGGCGTTTTATCGTGCTTCTCTAAACCAATAATATCTTTACAGATATTAATCCAGTAATCACTGCTAAGTTGGCTGCATTTTTTCTGATCTCCTGTTTGAGTTATCTCGTTAAGAAGTTTGTTTTGATTGTCGGTATAAACTTGTTGTTCTTGAACCTTTTTTTCTTCGTCGGACAGTTTTTTTATTTCGATTCCGCAAGCTTTTTTAAGATTTTCGATCGTGAGTTTTTCGCATTTAGACGCATCTTTTGCCGTGACGGCTTCTTCTTTCAGTTTTTGTTCTTTGATTGTTGCCCCGCAATTTTCTTTAAGAGTTTTATCTTCGATTGCCGCGCAAAGCTCCGCGTTTTGCGTTAAAAGAGCTCGGCTGTATGTTGTTTTATCAAGCTCATTCAATTGCAATTGCTCCTGCGGAGTTTTCGAAGAACATCCGGAAAGTATCAGTAAAAGCGTGGCTGAAACAATTATCGCGGCGCTAAAAAATATGAGTTTATTTTTCATTTGCGAGGGGTTAAAATTCCAAGCGTTATTTTAACATATGAATAAAAATTATACAAAGATTTGGCGGCGAGGGACGGAGGTGAAAATAAACCACCGTCCCCGTATCGCGCTTAAAACATTGGGCTGCAAGGCCAATCGCGCTG
Source organism: uncultured Candidatus Peribacteria bacterium (assembly GCA_964571575.1). GTDB lineage: Bacteria > Patescibacteriota > Gracilibacteria > UBA1369 > UBA12463 > UBA12463. The sequence goes on along the minus strand of CAZNCD010000005.1, from coordinate 10,305 downwards.
AAAGCGATATTTTGGCGGAAAAACTTGCGGTGGCGGGGCATAAAATTGTTGACGCGAAAAATCGCGCGGATATTTATATTATCAATACTTGCAGTGTTACGAATGAAGCTGACAAAAAATCACGGCAAGCGATTCGGGTGTTTAAACACACATGGCCGGATGCGCGGATTTTTGTTTTTGGATGCGGAGTCAGAGCGCATCGAGAATTCTATAAAAAAATGCCGGAGGTTGAGCTTACGGATACGAGGATGGGGGCGATTTTGCGTAGGATTGGGGACGGTGGTGTGAAAGGGGGACGGTGGTTGATAACGTCTCGCACGCGGGCTGTAATAAAAATTCAGGACGGCTGCAACAATTTTTGCTCATATTGCGTTGTGCGGATTTTGCGCGGTCGCGAAAAAAATTATCCGCTTAAAGAAATTCTTGCGCGCATCAACCAAAAACTCCGCGAGGGTTATAAGGAAATCGTTTTGACCGGAATCAATACAACAGGTTGGCGCGGCGAAGAACGGGGACTGAGATATGATTTCGCGAATTTGGTTCGGCTGATTTTGGACAACACGGCTGTAAGCCGCTTAAGAATCAGCTCGGTTGAACCGAAAAGCGTTAATAGAAAATTCTTGCTGCTCCTGCGGGAGCGGCGATTGTGTCCGCATATTCATCTTCCTTTGCAATCCGGCTCGGATAAAATTTTAAAATTGATGCGGCGTAAATATGATGCAAAAAAAATTGAAAAAGCCTGCGCGCTTATAAAATCGGCGGCGCCGGATGCCGCCGTTACCACCGATGTTATTGTCGGTTTTCCGAGCGAAACCGAAAAAGATTTTCGTGAAACCGTACGGCTGTGTAAAAAAATCCGATTCGCGAAAATACACGTATTCCCATATTCCATTCGCAACGGCACGCCCGCCGGCGTTATGCCTGAACAAGTTGATGCGCGCGTGAAAAATCAACGCGCAAAAATTCTGCGCGATTTAAGCGATAAAATGCGGCGTGAATTTATCTGCGCGCGAATCGGGAAAGTTTATGAAGTTTTGTTTGAAGGAAATCCAAAAGGCGGCGGCGCTTCATGGTCGGGATTCACGCCAAATTATATAAAAGTCGCCGTTGTTTCAAGGACTCCACTTGAAAATATCGTTAAAAAAGTCAGATTGATTAAAATTCTTCCGAATAACGATGCGATTGGCGAGGTATGTGAATAGAAAACCGTCCCCTATCCAAGTCCCAGTTTTTTTCTGATCTCATCAGCTTGCTGCGCGTCATGGCTCGCCTTTTCCTGTTGTTTATATGAAGCTTCCAAATCCGTCCAGTCTTCAAAATGCTTCTGCGCGAGTTTTTCGAGCTGATCTGTATATTTTTTACTCAATTCAGCAAATTTGCGTTTTTCGTCTTCAAAAATTTTAATCAATTCATCAATCTGACCTTGTTTCAATTTTGATATTGATTCTATAATGCGTTTTTTCTCGTCTTTTGTTAGAGAAATCGAACCTGCGAGCAAACGCAAAAAATATTGCTCGTCAAATTTAAGATTATGCTGTGGCACAGGAACATTCAATTTCGGCGGCAGTTTTATTCCAAGTTGAAAATTTGCCGGAGTTGTATCTTCGGGTTGCGGCGATGGCGGAGTTGGCGAACCGAAACCTCCTGTTGTTGGGGGATATATTCCTTGTGGAGCCGCGAATCCTCCTTGCAAAGGCGGAGTCGGCGCGTTTATAGGCGGCATTGGCACGCCTGCCGATGATTGTTGAGTTCCGCCTTGCGGAGCTTGCGCAGCCGGAGGCGGTATTGGAGTTCCACCCGAAGGCATTCCCGCGCCTCCCTGCGGGTTTGTATTTTGCGGATTTTGCGTTTGATCTGCCATGTTTTACTGATTATGCTGATTTAATTTACCATAAATGTCAAAAAAATAAAATTGATTTATTAAATTAATTCAAAAATTAAAAACAGTAAAAATATAAGCCTTAGAGGGATAATCGGCGTTTTTTTATCGGTTGTCAGGCGGAATATTGCAAGGATGTAATTGACCACCACCAATATAAACCATGGAAACCCCGCGATCGAAAACATAATCGCTTCTGATATGCGATCCGTATAAAGCTTTGTTCTTTTTTCCGTTTTTATGAATATCGCCGAAATCAAATCTATTGCATTAAGCGCCACAAGGATTCGCATTCCTATCAAATGATGCGACGGAAAAACCATTACGAATAAAATGCTCCCTATTATGATGGATGCTGCGGCAATTCGTTGTCCAAGATGAATTTCTATCGCTTTTTCTTTGTATTCTTTGAGATCAAGCGCTATCGCAGCCGCAACCGCATGGGCTGAATTTTTTAATATGCGACAAACCATAATATGATTGCTAATAATGGTATTGAGCCTGCGTCAACCGCAACTCTCAATTTATGCGTGCCGAATAATCTTATTGATAATGAACGGTTTGATAACGGAGCGAAAATGCGATCGTTGTTGCTCATAAGCGCGTCGACCCCAAAATGCAGAAACGCGTTTAAAGTTATGATTGCGATAAGCGTTTTATCAACGAGAAAATAAGCAATCAGCATGATTGTCAAAAAAATCATTTGGGTTATTTCCTTGTGGAGCAATCCGGAAATATGAGCGTTGGCTGCGCCTTTTTTCATTGATTTAAAAGATTCCCGCACGTGTTTAACAATATAAGGCGTATGATCCAAATCCATCAGCGACGACGCGGCGACTATCGGCAATGCGTATTCTTTGGCCGTTTCAGGGCCGAATATCACCGCGGAAACGATTAAACCCATAAGCACATGTGAAGCTGTATTCATTTAAAATATTATAACATAAAAAAAGAAAGTTTGGGAAGAATGAAGGTTTGAGGATGAAATTTAGATTCGAGTTTTTAAACTTTTTTTGCGCTCTCCGCTGCGCTTTGAGCGCATGGTGGACGGTACTGGGATCGAACCAGTGACCTTCTCGACGTCAACGAGACGCTCTACCGGCTGAGCTAACCGTCCAAACTTTTAAAGGTCGTTTAAAGCTTTAATATGCTATGGATTTTTTGCGTAAAAATCAAGAGCACGAAGTTTGGAAATTTTTGCGCGCGATGCGGTTTTATTTGCGAGTTTTTTGCGGTTCAGGAAAATGTTAGAAAAAGTTTAAGTCCATGTAATGTCAGCGTGTTTTAATGGATACAAAAAGGAGAGGCATCGCAGATAAGGACCAACCCTTAAATCTAGCCTCTCATCGTGATTAATTTAATTATAGCGCTTGCAAATCCCAAAAGTCGATATGCAAATATTAAATTTTCTTAAAAAATTTCTGACACGAACAATGAAATTCACGCTTGATTTGATTTTCCCGATCGAATGCGCAATATGCGGGAAAACGGGCGTATATTTATGCGGTTTGTGCGAAGGAAAAGTGCTGCATCACGGTAAGTCTATTTATGAATGTGGCGGACCTAGGCCATACGATGTTCTTGCCGCGTATGAATATGAAAACAGACTTTTTGCGGTCACGCTTGTTGAAAAACTCAAATATAAATTTTCGCAAGAAATTGCCGGGATTTTAGGCAGAATTTTATACAAAAGATTTGAGGATTTTTTGCGTGGGGCGGCGGACAGCGCAGATGATGGCGCGGCGCATAATAATTTTGCGATAACTTTCGTGCCGATTCATAAAAAAAGATTCTTATGGCGCGGGTTTAATCAGGCGCAGATGATTGCCAAAGTTCTGGCTGATTTAAGCGGTTTGCCATTCGCAGAGTATTTGGTAAAAATCAGAAATACGCCTCCGCAGGTCGGCCTGAAAAGAACGGAACGCCTGAAGAATTTAGTCGATGTGTTTGCGCTACAATCTAACGTGCGATTGCCGAAAAATATAATTTTGATTGACGATGTTTCAACAACCGGAACAACAATCAAAGAATGCGCGAAGGTTTTAAAAGACAATGGCGCCGAAAGAGTCGTTGGAATGGTTGTGTGTAAACGGGTATAATTGATTTATGATTCTCGGCATAGACGCTTCACGCATGATTTCCGAAGCCTCAACCGGAGTTGAGTTTTATTCGAGGCATATAATTGAAGGGATTTTGCGTGAATTGAAGCGAAAAAAATCGGCTGCGGTTGTTGTTTTATATACACCAAAAAAAACAGATGTTATTTTGCCGCAAAATGAATTTCATAGTTTTGAGGAACGAATAATCCCCTTCCCGCGTTTTTGGACGCAGATTCGTTTGTCTTATGAAATGATCGTGAATCCGCCGGATATTTTGTTTGTTCCGTCGCATGTTATTCCGTTATATCATCCGCGAAAAACCGTTACCATGATTCATGATGTCGCGTTTAAATATACGCGTGAGGCGTACAATAATTTTCAATATTATTATCTTAATTTTGCCGCATGGTTCACTTGTAAATTCGCTTATAAAATTCTTGTGCCGAGCAATGCCGTTAAACAGGATTTGATGCGGTTTTATGATTGCGACGTGAAGAAAATTTTTGTTGTTCCGCACGGAATGGATGCGCCGAAAATGATTGAAATAAGCGAAAATCGAGAAAGGGAAATTTTGATGCGGTTTGGGATTGTTTCCGGTATGTTTTATATTCTTTTTATCGGACGGCTTGAGGCAAAGAAAAACTTGCTGCGTTTGCTTGGAGCTTTTGCCGAATTTGTAAAAAAATATTCGGATTACAAAATGCTTTTATGCGGAAAACGAGGAATCGGATTTGAAAAAATATGGGGGGTTATGGAAAATAACGGCTTGTGGAATAAAGTTTTGTTGCCCGGATATATTGATGAAGAAGAAAAACATATATTATTGAAAAATTGCGGGATTGTTGCGTTTCCGTCTTTACAGGAAGGTTTTGGGTTCCCGATTTTGGAAGCGTTTCATTACAAAAAACCGCTTTTAACGTCGGATATTCTGACTGTGCGGGAAGTGGCCGGAGACGCGGCTTATTTTGTGAATCCGTATAAAGAAAAAGAAATTGCGGCGGGTTTGGCGCGGCTCGCGTCGAATAAAAAATTGCGTGAAAAACTTGTTGCGGCTGGTACAAAACAAGCGAAAAAATTTAAATGGGAAGCGAGTGCGAAAAAAACTTTAAAAGTTTTGATGAGTTGATGGACAATAAAACAATCGCGAAAATCTTTGAGGAAATTGGAAATATCCTTGAAATTCAGGGAGATAATCCGTTCAGATTTAATTCTTATTATCGGGCGGCGCAGGTGATCGCGAATTTACCGCAGGAGCTTGAAATGATTTACGGAACGGATTCGAAATCGCTGACGAAAATTCCGGGGATTGGAAAAGCTTTGGCGGATAAAATTATCGAACTGATCAAAACCGGAAAGTGCCGCGAGCATGATGCTTTGGTTAAAACTTTACCAAAAGGATTTTTGGAAATGTTGAATATTCGCGGAGTCGGACCGAAAAAAGTGAAATTGTTTTATACGCAATTGGCGGTAAAAAATATTGATGAACTGAAAGCGGCGGCGGAAAAACATTTGCTGCGCACTCTTCCGAGAATGGGCGAAAAAAGTGAAACCGAAATTTTGGCTGCAATAAAGGAATATGCGTCTGCGCCGCGTAACAGGCGCATGCTTTTTGACGCGATGAATTATGCGGAAAAATATGTTTCGTACATAAAAAATCTGCGTGAAATTGACGCAATCGAACCTTGCGGAAGTTTGCGAAGGCGCGCGGATACAATCGGCGATATTGATATTTTGTGCGCGTCAAACAAGCCAAAAATCGTTATGAAAAAATTTACGACTTATCCGGAAATCGCGAAAGTTCTAAGTCAGGGAAAGACGAAATCATCGGTGGTTTTGAAATCCGGAATGCAGGCTGATTTGCGCGTTGTTGATAAAAAGATTTTCGGCGCGGCTTTGCAGTATTTTACAGGGTCAAAAGAACATAATGTGCGGGTGCGCGATATCGCAAAAAGGCGCGGGTTAAAAATCAGCGAATACGGCGTATTTAAAGGCCAAAAACTGATTGCCGGAAAAACCGAAAAAGAAGTTTACGCGGCGATAAAATTCCCGTATATTGAGCCGGAGATGCGGGAAAATCGCGGCGAAATCGAGTTGGCTGAAAACGGAAAAAAAATGCCGCGGCTGATTGAATTAAAAGATCTTCGCGGCGATCTGCATGTCCACACAAACTGGAGCGACGGAAGCGAAGATTTGAAAACAGTCGCATGCGCATATAAAAACGCGGGATTTAATTATGTAGCGATAAGCGATCATTCGCCGACAATCGGAATCACGCACGGACTTGATGAAAAACGATTCCGCAAACAATGGAGGGAAATCGACGCGTTAAATAAAAAACTCGCGCCGTTTAAAATTTTAAAAGGCGGTGAAATCGACATCAGAAAAAACGGGGATATGGATTTTCCGGATGAATTTTTGAAGCAATTTGACATTGTTATCGCGGCGGTGCATACGAGTTTTAATTTGCCGGAACAAGAACAAACTGCGCGTATAATTAAAGCTTTAAAAAATCCTTATGTTAAGATTTTGGCTCATCCAAGCGGAAGACTCATCAACAAAAGACCTCCGTATAAAGTGAATATGGAAGCTGTAATTAAAGCCGCGATTGACAATAATGTCGCGCTGGAAATAAATTCATCGCCGTTGCGAATGGATTTGCAGGATATTTATGTAAAGCCTGCGAAAGAATTGGGCGCAAAGTTCACAATAAATTCGGATGGACACCAGCCAAACCAAATCGCGTATTTGCGGTATGGGATTTTTGTTGCGCGGCGCGGCTGGCTTGAGATAAAAAACGTTATAAACACTCAACCTGCTATAATTAAATTATGAAAGTTGCCATTGTCCATGATTTTTTAGTCAGACTTGGCGGCGCTGAACGAGTTTTGAAAGTTTTGAGCGATATGTATTCAAACGCGCCGATTTATACGCTCATTTATAACGAGTGCGCTGTCGGTGATGTTTTTCCGAAAGAGCGCGTGCGGACTTCGCGTTTGCAAAAATGGTCGCGGATTATAAATTACAGGGCGCTTTTTCCATGGATGCCGCGCGTCGTTGAAGAGTGGGATTTTTCGCAATATGATTTGGTAATCAGTTCGAGCAGCGCCTACGCCCACGGTGTTTTGACATCATTAAAGACGCATCATATTTGTTATTGCCATACTCCAATGCGTTATGTCTGGGATTATTCGCATGAATATTTGGATGAACAAGGCGTGAGCGGTTTGGCGCGATTTTATTTGGAAAATAAATTGTCGAAAATAAGAATGTGGGATCAGGTTGCGGGTTCGCGGCCGGATGCGTATATTGCAAATTCGCGCGCAGTGGCGAGGCGCATTCAAAAATATTACAGGCGCGATTCAACTGTCATCTATCCGCCCGTTGATGTTAATAAATTTAAAGCCCAAAAGTCAAACGAGGATTATTTTTTGATTGTTTCGACTTTAACGCCGTATAAAAAAATCGATTTGGCTGTGCAGTTGTTTAATAAAATAAGACGACGGCTTGTTGTTATCGGCGGAGGCAAACAAATGGCTTATTTAAAAAGAATTGCGGGTCCGACAGTTGATATTCTCGGCCGCAAATCGGATGATGCTGTCCGCGAATATATCCAAAATTGCCGCGGATTTATTTTTCCTTCGGAAGAAGATTTTGGAATTACGCCGATTGAAGCAATGGCCGCAGGAAAACCGGTTTTGGCGTATAAAAGCGGTGGTTTGACGGAAACTGTAATTGAAGGTGTAACCGGAGAATTTTTCAATCATCAAAATCTTAAATCAATGGAGCAAGGCCTGGCGCGGCTGATGTTGAATGAAAAAAGATATTCTCCAAAAAAAATCCGCGAACATGCGAGAAAATTTTCGGTTGAGAATTTTAAGAAGAATTTTAAAAAGTTTGCTTCCAATATGCTGCGCGAAAAAATTTGAACAATCATATTTGTTCCGGGACTGAAATTGATGCCGAGACGCAAAATAGTAATCAATCTATTTTCCGTACTAGTACAGAAAATGGCCAAACTCAAGTTCTATTTTGTGATATATAAAAATCAATGGAAAAACATGGCTGATTTGTGTTAGTATAAAATTCCGCAAAAGTTTTTCTATGGAAAAAATTGCATTTTACAGAAAGTACAGACCACAAACTTTTAATTACCTTGTAGGACAGGATCATGTGCGGCAAACGCTTGTAAACGCGCTTAAAGAAAAACGGACCGTGCATGCTTATATTTTCGCCGGGCCCAGAGGAACCGGCAAAACTTCGACAGCGCGTTTAATCGCAAAAGCTTTAAATTGTCTTGGCCCAAATGAAAATATGGAGCCATGCAATGAATGCGAGCTTTGCGTTTCCATGAATGAAGGCCGTTTGATTGATTTAATTGAAATTGATGCGGCCAGCAACCGCGGAATTGATGAAATGCGCGATTTGATTGAAAAAATCAATTTTGCCCCAACGCGTGCGAAAAATAAAATTTATATCATCGACGAAGCGCATATGCTCACAAAAGAAGCGTTTAACGCGCTTCTGAAAACGCTTGAGGAACCGCCTGCGTATGTTTATTTTATTCTTTGCACAACAGAACCGCATAAAATTCCCGAAACAATTATTTCACGTTGCCAGAGATTTGATTTTAAACGGATTGATCCGCGGACAATTATGGCTCGGTTGAGTTATATCGCTCAACTTGAAAAGATTGAAGCTGAAGACAAGGCGATTGAAGCGATTGCAAAAAATTCCGAAGGAGGTCTGCGTGATGCGATCGGCTTGATGGAGCAATTGATGATTGACAATAAACTGACTTATGGACGCGTTAAGGAAATGCTTGGATTGTCCGGTCATGAAAATATCGATGAGTTTTATGGATTTATGGAATCCGGTGACGCCGGCAACGCGCTTCTATTTGTGCAAAATTTATATAAAGAAGGATTTGATTTAGCTCAATTCACAAGAGAGTTTCTTGAGGTTCTGCGTGAAAAATTGATTGATGCAGTTCAAAAAAGCGAAACCGATAAAATAAATCGTCTCATCGCGATGACTGATATTTTTCAGGATACTTTGGACAAATTTAAATCCGCGGCGATTCCGCAACTGCCGCTTGAAATCGCGGTTATTGAGCTCTGCGGATATAAAAAAGTTGTGATGGCGCCTGAAAATGTTCCGGCGCAAATTGAAAGCAAACTAGTTGTGAAAAAAGCGAAGGCTAGCGAAAAAATAGAAGCCGCCACATCTTCGCCTATAGACATTACAATGGAAAATATTTTAAATGAATGGCCAAGAGTCGTGGAAAGAATTAAAACCCCGATGTTGAAACAGGGTGTAAAAAATTCGCGACCTGAAAATGTTTCCGCAGATGTTTTAACCCTTGAATTTAAAACGAATTTCTACATGGATAAAGTAATGGAAACGACTCATTTAGCCGAACTTGAGAAAACGTTTTTTGAGGTATTTAATAAGAAAATCCGTATTAAAGGCGCGTTGAAAAAAATTGAGCTTGAACCGGTCATAACCGATACTGATTTTGTGACTGAAACTGCGCCGAAAAAATCCTCCACAGCTGACGAAGTGGCGGAGATGTTTGGGGGAGAGATTCTGGAGTAAATTTCTAAGTGCTCTAATTGACCTAATTGCTCTAATTTCTAATTAAAAAGCTTCTCGTAGACCACCCAATTGAATTGCTTAATTCGTTTGTGATTGCCGTGCTGTTTGATAAGTCCACTGTAGCTTGAAATATTGTTAAGATTTAAACGCTCCTCAATCCGTAGAAGATTTCGTTTTGTTAATGTTTTTCCGGAAGGCCAAAATTTTATCCCTAAAAGTTTAAGTCCGTGGCGCATTTTTAAGATTTTGTCGCTTTTTGGATTTATTGTTAATTTGAGCTCATTTTTTAGGAAATCGATGACTTGGATGCGAAATAATTTCAGCTTTTCCAAGTTTGATTCAACTAAAACAAAATCATCGCCGTAACGGACATAATCCTTTATTTTCAGGTTATGTTTAATGAATTTATCCAACTCATTAAGATAAATATTCGCGAAAATTTGGCTGGTTAAATTGCCTATCGGCATACCGATTTTTCGACCCCGAAGCGATGAAAAACTCTCAATTATTTCTTTTAATAAATTAAAAGTTGCGTTATCCTTGATTCTAAATGAAATAATTTTAAGTAAAATATCTTGATCAACGCTGTCAAAAAACTTCTTTATATCGCATTTCCAAATCCAAAGGTCTGCGCGCCGTGTGTGTGTGTGTGGATTCGCTCTATTGCACCAATCAACCCTTTTCCTTTTCTGCAAGACCAAACATCATATATAAAAGTTTTATCGTAGATTT
>CAZNCD010000004.1:0-19981 GCA_964571575.1 uncultured Candidatus Peribacteria bacterium | reverse complement strand
TATAAAAGGGGGCTCGAAAAAAGATTTCGGCTCAGGCAAAGGTGTGCGTAAAAGTCATACAATAGCAGCTAAAAGATTGGGGAAAGTTGTTAATGCTGATTCCATTGTCGTTACTGAAGATCTTGATGCTATGCGTCCAAAAACAAGAGAAGACTGTAAAAATAGCGAACGTCCGTGTCCTTGGGTTGGATGTAGACATAATTTATATCTGGATATTAATCCGAGTACGGGTTCGATCAAAATGAATTTTCCTGATGCTGAACCCGGAGATTTAATATATTCCTGCATTTTGGATATTGTTGATGTGTATGCTGAAGGAGTGTGTCTTGAAGATGTTGCTAGTATGATGAATTTAACCAGAGAAAGGGTTAGGCAGATAGAAGCTGCTGCCGGTGCTCGCGTTAGATCAAGTATGATGGCACAAGAATATAAAAGAAATTTTATTAGAGATGATTCAAGGCCTGTTGTTGATCGTTGGGCGGCTGTATCTTTTAATTAACCGTTGGTCGAAGAAGAAGAGCTTGAAGATGTGGGAGGTGAAGACGATGGAGGCAATGGTGATGGCGGGGTTGATGGTATAGCTGTCGATGCCAACGCAGTTTCTGGTAAAAAGCAAAAGAGAAGAGACGATTTAGGAATAAGTTTTGATTTAGGCGATAAGGATTTGGGGATTTGAGTTTTTGCAATAGGGTTTTACTGGTCTCATCCAAAAATAATTTTCTCTTCGCTTTAGGATACGCTAAATTCGCGTATCTTGCGCTACAGACCGCAAAACTCGCTACTGTGGTGCGCCCGGCGGGGATTGAACCTGCAACCTCCGGTTCCGAAGACCGGCGCTCTATCCAGTTGAGCTACGGGCGCGTATACCGCAGAATTTTATGCGGTTGGCTTCACACCATTCGAATAATATTATATCATTAAATGTGCAACCGCTTTGGCGACGTACCCAAGCGGCCCAAGGGAGCAGTTTGCAAAACTGTGATTCGTGGGTTCGAATCCCACCGTCGCCTCCAATAAATACCGCGAACGGATATATATTTTTTCCCACTGAGTTCGATTTGACATCATCAAACTGATTTTTCGTTTTCTCTCCATTTCGTCCAATAAACAACAATCGGGGTGGCGATGAATATTGATGAATACGTGCCGATTGCGATTCCGATTACGAGTGTGAGTATGAAATAAAATATCGATGAGTTGCCGAATATCAAAAGTGACAGCAAAGTCAAAATCGTTGTCATTGATGTGTTAATGGAGCGGGAGAGTGTTTGCGTCATCGAAATATCAGCTAATTCTTTAATATCGCCGCGTTCATCTATTCGCAAATGTTCGCGCAGTCTGTCGAATACGACGATTGTATCGTGAACCGAGAAACCAAGAACAGTCAAAAGCGCAGTGATGAATATCACGTCCATTTCAAAATTAAAGAATCTGCCAAGCACGACAAATATCGCGATTGTTATCCAAACATCATGCATAAGCGCGATTACAGCCGCTATGCCGAATCTCCACGGATTAACGTGTTTTGGAATTTTTCTGAATGCGAACGCGAGATAAAGCATTATCATTACGCATGCGGCTAAAATTGCGATCAAAGCTTTTGATTGCATTGACGCGCCGACAGTTGGACCAATAGTTGTGAAGCGCAATTCTTCGACTCCGCCGAATTTTGTTTTTAGTCCTTCAATAATTTTGGCATATGTTTCATTCGTTAAATATTTTGTTTTGATGATAAACGAATTTTCGCCGGACGGTATTATTTGGGAATTTATAAGATCTATTGTTTCTTCGGCGGGAGTGGAAATCTCCGTTGGATTTGCGGTTGAAGTTGCGTTTGCGGCGTTAGTTGCACCGGCCGTAGCGGAATTTACGCCTACAAGACTTTTTTCTATATCAGCAAGCGTTGTTTTTAAATTTTGAACCGCGATTGTTTTGTCGAATTTAAGTTCCATCAAAGTGCCTCCCGTAAAATCCAATCCGGGTTTAAATCCAAATACCATGGTTGCGATTATTCCGATAACAATGATTGCGGCGGATAATCCCATGAATTTTTTCGATATCCGCATAAATTTTATCGGTTGTTTTTCCTGAACGTTTTCTTTTACGCCGAACATCCACAATTTTTGTCCCCATTTTGTGCCGATAAACGCTTTTAAAAATGTTTTTGTGATTGTGATTGCCGTAAACATGGAAACGATGATACCTGCGGCTAAGTTGAAAGCGAAACCTTTGATTATCGAACTGCCGAAATAAAATAAGATCGCGCATGTGATAAGAGATGAGTAGTTTGAGTCGCGGATACTGCTCCATGCTCTGTTAAAACCCGCGTCAATAGCCGCGGCAAACGGTTTTCCGGATCGCAATTCTTCTTTCGTTCTTTCAAAAATAAGAATGTTTGCGTCAACAGCCATGCCAATGGAAAGAATCACACCTGCAATGCCCGCGAGCGTAAGAGTGATTGGCGTTCGCAGCAAATACGCCACGAAAAATAACAGAAAACACGCCAAAACGAAGCTTAAAACTTTTTCCAGAGCCGGTTCTTGCGCTTTTAAAACTTTATATACAATTGCCGCGAAAATTATCGCGGATATTATAAACGCGATTATTAGATGTATTTCGCTTTTCAGCATAAACAACAAAATCAGCGAATAAATGGAGAGTGCTGCGACAGCCAGAAGTCCCGGAAGTCTGTAATATAAAATCATAAATAGCGCGACGAGTAATATTCCAATCAAACCCGCTTTTACGCTTGTGTTAAGCGCCTCCGCGCCGATTGTCGAACCGATTGTGTATTGTCCGACGAGAAGAACGGGGGCGGGGATTGCGCCGGTGTTCAAATCGCGCGCGAGATTATCAGCTTCTTCAGCCGTGAATTTTCCTGTGATTTGCGCGGAGCCGCCGGATATTTTTTCTTTTACATTCGGCGCGGAAATCAATTCTCCGCCGACAAAAATCGCGACGGGTTTATTCACGTTTCTTCCCGTAACCTCTTCAAATGATTTTGCTCCTTCAGGATTGAATTGAATTGAAATATACGGTTGATACAATTGGTCAAAATTCACGTCCGCGTGCGTAAATTGCGCGCCCGTTAAACCTGTTTCCTGCCACATGTCCGGTGCGGTGGAGAAAAATATTTTTTCAAGTTTCACTTTATTTTCTTTTACATTTGTTTCAATTTTGTTCGCTTTGATCACGTGATAGCCAAACTGTGAACTTACTATATCGCTGATATCACCGTCTTTGGTGAGTTTCAATGCATTATCTTTGAACACTTGAACATATTGCGCGTTTTTGTTGATTGGATCGGTCAAAACCCCTCCTTTTGTTTTTGAGCCGGGATCATCGGAATATTGTTTTGCAAGGTCGGCAAAATCTTCATTGGATTTGATTTTTACCATGACTTCTTTTGCCAGTGCGTACGCATCATCTTGCGTGCGCGTGATTGAAGCATCCGCTTTGTCCGCGCCTTTATATGCGATTAAAATATGACTTACATAGGTTTGTTTATCGTATTTTATTTCTTCTTTTTGATCAACGAGCTTTACAACATAAACACCTTCTTTTTTCTGAAGCTGTCCTCCGGCTGTCGCTTCGTATTCGTCTCCGGCCGATGGTACAAGTTTGCCGTATATTTCATCTGACTTTAAAGTCGCGACAACATCCGCGAAATTTTTCGATAAATCGCCGACAAACGTATAATCGTTATCAACCTCATATTTAACTTTTCCGATATTGTTTTGTTCTTCTTCCCGTCCGATCAGCGAGAGATCTCCTTTTTTGAGAGCGCTTTTTAAAACGTTTTGAGCGTATTCCTTCATTCTCTCGATTTCTTGAGGATCCGCGTGGTCTTTTTGTTCTTTAAATTCCAGCTGTATTGTTTTTCCGACAACTTGTTTTGCTTGATTCAAATCTTTGATTCCCGCGAGTTCTACGATTATGTGTTTTTCATCGCCGACTGCGGATGTATATATATTCGGCTCGGAAACTCCGAGTCCGTTTACTCTTTTTGTGATTACCTGCAAAACTCCGTCCGTGATAGCGTCTTTGTCTTTGTCCGGGACTTTTCTCAAATCCACTTTGTAATCGAGCTGGGATCCGCCTTGCAAATCAAGTCCAAGGTGAATGCGCATTGATTGTATGAAATCCGGTAGATGCAGAGTTGATTGCACACTCTTAGGAGCGCCAAAAAGCCCCAATACAAGAGCAAAAATCACTATTAGTGCAATTTGTATAGATGTTCTTTTCATATGATTGTTGTTATTTAAATTATTTATGTTTTTTTAACGACACGGTTGTAATCATCCGCCAATCGGACGATATCCGTGAGCTCCGGCGTTGAAACTTCGAATATTTCGGAGTTTTCCAAAGCTTTAACGCGATGAATAGTATACGGCGGAATATCAAATTTGTCACCGGGTTTTAATACCTTGGTTTTCAGATCGCGCATAGATTTTCCGTACGCAAGTTGGATTTTGCCTTTATATAAATATTGGGTTTCGTGTTTCTTTTTGTGATATTGCAGCGAAAGTCTGTGCCCTTTTTTTACGCATAAAATTTTACCGGCGTATTTTTTAGTATACGCAAACCAAATTTCTTTACCCCATGGTTTAAGTTTAGTTTGGATTTTCATGTCAGACGCGGATTTATTTTTTTGATTTGCTCAATAACTTCTTTGACGCGGCCGCTTTCGGTTTTTTTGCAGACCAAGAGAACATCAGGCGTATCTATTATAACAACATCTTTCAGTCCGATTGTAGCGATTGTTTTGTTGCTGTTTCCGTATATCAAAGAGCCGGTTGTTTTTAATTCAACGTGCGACGCTTTTGATATGTTTTGATTCAAATTGTTTGCCAGTTCGGAGAAAATTGCTTCCCATGTGCCGATATCGCTCCATTCAAGTTCCGCGGGAATTATCCTAACGTGCGATTGGGCTGTTTTTTCCATAATTCCGTAGTCAATCGAGATTTTATCGCACAGGCCGTAGGTTTTTTCCAGCACTGATTTTTCCGACGGCGTTCCGATTGCTTTTTTGATTTTTTCAAGCGCTTTATGGGTTTTTGGCAGATATTTTTTGATTTCCGCTAAAATCGCGGAAGCCTTCCAAACGTAAATTCCGGTGTTCCATAAATATTTAAGTGACGCGACATATTTTTCCGCTGTTTTGAAATCCGGTTTTTCAGTGAATTTTTCAAAAGAATAAACTTCCGCGCCGTTTATTGTTTTCAGCATTTTCCCGATTTTAACGTATCCGAGGTTTGTGTTTGGATATTTTGCTTTGACTTCAATGATGTTGAGCGTGTTTTCTTCTCGTGCGAGTTTTTCCGCCACACGCAATTTTTCCTCGAATTCTTTTTTATTTTTTATCAAATGATCTGCGTAAATAATAGCCATCACTTCATCAGGAAAGCGCTTTTCTATATACGATGCCGTGAGTCCGATGCACGGAGCGGTATCCCTTAAATCCGGTTCAATGATTATGTTTTTTTGAGGGATGCGTTTTTTTATAGCGTCTTTATGAGTTTCATCCGCGTAAGCTTTATTCGTTGCAATAAAAATATCCGTTGGTTTCAAAAAATTCAGACGGTCGAGCGTATCTTGAAGGAGAGTTTGTTTTGTAATCAGTTTTTGGAACTGTTTTGGTTTGTTTTGACGGGATAACGGCCAAAGTCTTGTTCCGCCTCCGCCAGCTAAAATAACAGCTTTCATAATCAAAATTTACTAAGAAACCTAAAAGGATTTTAGCATAAAAGGAGGAGAGGCGTAAGTTGGTTTAAACAATCAAGCTTTTCCCCGTCATTTCCTTCGGTTGTTTGATTTTCATGATTTTGAGGATTGTTGGAGCGACATCTTTAAGTCCGCCGCCTTTCCGTAAGCGTACGCTACGATATTTGTCTGATATTACAAGGAAAATCGTGGGATTAGTTGTGTGCGAAGGGCATGTTTTTCCGTTTTTTTCATAAATCATATATTCCGCGTTGCCGTGGTCGCTGGTTATTAGGATATGATAGCCGAGAGGCTGCGCCGCTTTTATAATTCCACCAAGGCATTTATCAACAGTTTCAACCGCTTTTTTTGCCGCATTAAAGTTTCCTGAGTGGCCGACCAAATCGCAATTTGCAAGATTTAATAATACAAATTCATAATTATGATGTTTGATTTCTTTGATTAGCGTGCGTGTGACTTGAGGCGCGCTCATTTCCGGTTTTTCGGCATACGAAGGGCATTTTGGCGAATGGATTAAAACCCATTTTTCGTTCGGGAATTCATTTTTAATCTGACTGTTGAAAAAGTATGTAACATGCGCGTATTTTTCGGTTTCAGCAATGCGCAGTTGACGTATTTTGTGTTTTACTAAAATTTCATTCAAATTGTTTTTAACTTCCGGAGCCGGGAACATTACTGGCGCGCGTTTTGAATACGGCCCAAAACATATAAATAGAGGATTCACCCTTTTTTTAGGCGTAAAGTCTTTAAATGTGCGTTTTGCGAATGTCTTTGTTATTTGTCTTGCGCGGTCGGTTCTGTAATTAAAAAATATAATGCTGTCTTCGTTTTTAATCAGTCCATTTCTGTCTATCAACATGGGTCCGATGTAATAATCCGTTTCCGCGCCCAAGCGATACGCTTTATCAATCGCTTTCATTGGATTCGGTTCAAAAGTGCCTTTGCCGATTGTATAAAGATTATAAGCGATTTCAGTGCGATTCCAGTTTGTGTCGCGGTCCATTGCATAAAATCTGCCGATAATTGTTGCTATTTTCCCGACGCGATATTTTTTTATGGCTTTTTGAGCCATCGCTATGTATTTTTTTGCGGATTGTTCCGGAACGTCGCGGCCGTCCGTTATCGCGTGAATGTAGACTTTTTTAAGCCCGCGTTTTGCCGCGAATTTTAAAAGCGCGAACAAGTGATTTATATGAGAATGTACGCCTTGATCCGATATCATTCCGAGAATGTGAAACGCAGAATCGTTGATTTCGCAGTTTTTCGCGGCTTCGCGCAGATATTTTTCTTTAAAAATTTTTCCGTTTTTTATATATTGATTTATTTCTTCAAGAGTTTGCCAGACAATGCGGCCCGCGCCCATTGTAAAATGGCCGACTTCGCTTCCGCCCTGAGTGTGAGGAGGTTCGCCGACATTTTTACTGTCTGTTTTAACAAGTGTCCATTTGTATTTTTTGCGCAGTTCGTTCATAACAGGCGTATGCGCGCGCGTTATCGCGTTTCCCGGATAATTTTTGTATTCACCATATCCGTCAAGAACAATAAGCATTACTTTTTGTTGTGCATCCGAGAGTTTTTTATATTGCGGCATAGTTTGCGTAAAAGGATATTAGTGCATTTCCAAAAAATATCGCCAGAAAAGTTCCCGTGACAAGAAACGGACCAAAGGGCACCGCTGAACGCAATGTGGCTTTTCGTCCGGCAATCAAAATCAATCCGAAAATCGTTCCAATAAAATACGCGGCGAAAATCGCGACGAGCAAAAATTTCCAGCCGAGCAAGATCGCCATAAAATAGGCTAAAATTGAATCTCCGAGCCCGATCCATTTTCCTTTGGACAAAAATCTTTGGCCTTCAAAAATTGCAAATGCAATGAGCAGTCCATAAAAAATCTCTCTTAATGTCGGAAACAAAATTTCCGGAGCGGGGAAGTTTAGCGTGCGAGCGACAATCGCTCCGCCGACTGCAAGCGCGATTCCTGGATACGTAAAGATGTCCGGTATTTCTTTATAAAGCAGATCGTAAAAGAAAATACCCGTTAAAAGAACGCCCGCGGCGCTGGCATATAAATAAATCCAGAATTCGACCCAGCTGAATGTTAGATAAGGCGCGACATCTCCAAACGATATAAACTGAATTTTCCAATACATAAACGCAAAAACAAGTCCGGTAACCAATTCGATAAAAACGTAGTGCGGCGAGATTTGTTTTTTGCAATGTCTGCATTTTCCGCGCAGCGCAGTGAAGCTGAAAATCGGAATTAAGTCTAGCGCGGTGAGCGCCGCGCCGCATTTTGGACACATTGATTTTCCGAACAATGTTCCTTTTTTGTTGTGTTTATGCCTGTGTATCACTACGCTTAAAAAGCTTCCTATACTCGCTCCGATATAAAATAGGATTAGCGTGAGAAAGATATTCATTTTTGGATGTTAAGGATTAAATGTATTTACTTGATAAATTGTTCCGCGCGGCACGGAATTTAATTGCTGTTTTGCTTTTTCTTGTTCCAACTGCGCAATCTTATTATACCTTTCCGCGGCAGTCGTGCCTATTGATGAAGTATTCTCATCAATCGTGAATGCTTGTTTATAATATTCTTTTGCGGTCAAGGCGTATCCCATTTTTTCATACATTTGTCCCATGTTGAGATATACGGCTGCCAATTTTGGATCGAGCTTTATCGCGGTATCGAAATTTTGTTTTGCCAGTTTGTAATTTCCGCTTGATATATACGCCCAACCGATTAAATTGTAAGCCATCGCGTTTTTTGGATGTTTGATTATTGACGTTTGCGCGAGAGATAAAGCCGCCGAAGGATTGTTTAATTTTTCTATGTAGATCCAAATCGGCCTTACAAAATAATTTATATTTTCGCTGTTGATATCGAGAACGGATTCGTAAGTTTTGACTGATTTGTCATAGTCTTTTTTGATAAAATACAATTCCGCAAGTTTTTGATACGCTTGAATGCGCGGCTCAAAACCTTTTTCCAGCGACGATTCCATGTAGTTTATCGCATTGTCGATTTTATTATCCGCAAAGTAAGTGAGTCCCAGAAAGAACAGCGTTTCCGGTTTTGACGGATCGAGTTTTCTGGCTTGTTCCAACGCTTCAATCGCATCTTTTGTTTGCGAATTGTTTAAATACGCGTATCCTAGCAAAACCCACGCGTCTCTGTAATCGGCTTTTTCTTTTATTACTTCTTTTAAAAGGGGAATCGTGAGTCCGTATTCGTTGGCCTGATTAAAAACTTTTGCTATCAGTGTTTTTAAATGAGATGGTTGTCCGCCTTCAAATCTTGCAAATTCATCAAAAACCCGGAAAAAAGAAGATACCTGCGTATGAATCCATCCGTTATCTCCGTTTTGGGCTTGCGATAAAAGTTTTTTAGCGTTTTCGTAATCGCCGTCATATAATGCCATCAGGCTTTTGTAATAATACGTTAGCTGATTGTCGCCGTTGATTTCGTTGAAAGTTTTTTTTGCGCTTGAAACGTCCCCTTTTTGCAAATACGCGCGGCCGAGATTTATTTTCGTATCAATGTCTTTCGCGCCCATCGAGACGATTTCTTTAAAAGCCCGAATCGCTTTTTCCGAATCATGCCGTGAAAGATATATTTTGCCTATTGCGTTTAACGGTTCCGTTGCGCCGGGGAGCGTGCTTGAAGCGTTTCTGTATTCGTTTATCGCGAGAGAATAATATTCTTTTTTTGCAAAATCATCGCCTTTTTGCATTGATTTGTTGTATGTTTCATAGGCGGATTTTGAAGTGGGATTTGTTTGTGGCGGTTGCTCGGTTTTCGCCTGAGTTGTTATTTTTTTAGCAATTTCGATTTGCGGTGGTGCCGGATCTTCCGAAATGAAAGGCGGAAGCTTGAAAATATAAAGCAACCCCACGGAAAATATCGCTATCAAAACTATCGGTATGATTTTATGGTTTTTTTTCATGATTTATCGGTTTTTCGACGTTGGTATACGGCGCGGATTCCGTCGATTTTTAATTTTAGCGAATTTGCCAAGCAGTACGAGGCCGCTATCGCATCGGAGGTGTCGTCGGGTTTTGGCGCCGAAGCAAGTCCGAAAATTATTTGTATCATTTTTTGCACGTTTTCTTTTCCGGCTTTCCCGTATCCGCACACGCTTAATTTTATTTGCTGCGGAGTGAATTCATATAAGCCGATTCCTTTTTTATGCAGCGTTTCCATGATGACTCCGCGGCTGTGTGCCACACTGATCGCCGTTTTGATATTTTTTGAGAAAAACACTTTTTCGATTGAGGCGTGCGTTGGTTTCCATTCTTTAATGATGCGCGCGAGATCGCGTGAAATTTCCGTGAGTTTTTCTTCAAGCGGCAAGCCTGATTTTGTTTTTATACAGCCATAATCCAACAATTCATATCCGCTTTTTGAAGCTTCGATTATACTGAATCCGACAATGCTTGTTCCGGGGTCGATACCGATGATTTTCATAATATTTTGCGTTATGGGATCAGGTTCCTTCAGGACCAGACTTCGCCTCGGATTTCACTTTGAGTTTTGTTACGGGGTCATGTCCTTTCAGGACCAGACCCCGCCAAATCCCGTTAAATCACGATGGTGTTGATTAATTTTTCATCCTTGCTCGCATTTACTACAATAATAACTTCATCTCCTTTTTTCACTAGATTTTTTTCAATTAAAATTCTACGCACTTCTTTCGCGGCATTTTTTATGTGTAATTTACTTACAATTGTTTTATTTACACCCCAAACAAGCGCGAGTTGGTTCGCGACCTTTTCGCTTGGCGTTATTGCGATTATCGGAATATATAGCCTATGGCGTGAAATTTGCTGCGCCGTAAAACCCGTAAGCGTTACAGCAATAATTATGTCCGCGTTTATATCAAGCGCAAGCTTTGCGGCGTTTAAACATGTTGCGTTTGAGATCGGCATATCGAAATATTTTTTTGTCGGTAGAAGTTCGCTGTATTTTTGGAGATTATTTTCCACCGTATGCGCGACTTTTGCGAGAGTAAAAACAGCTTCAACTGGATATTTCCCGATCGCGGTTTCGTTTGAAAGCATCATCGCGTCCGTGTGGTCAAAAACAGCGTTTGCCGCGTCGGAAATTTCCGCGCGCGTGGCAATCGGATTTGTAACCATTGATTGAAGAATTTGCGTCGCGGTAATTACGGGTTTCCCGTATAAATTTGCAAGATGAATTATTCTTTTTTGAATGATTGGAACCGTTTCCGCCGGCATTTCAACGCCCAAATCTCCGCGCGCAACCATAACTCCGTCCGCGGCCTGAATTATTTTTTTAAGATTTTTTACAGCCTCGCGCCTTTCGATTTTTGCGATTATTTTTACACTGCCGTGATGCGATTTGATAAATTTTTTTAATCGGATTATGTCGCCGGCGCTTTTTACAAATGAAAGAGCAATATAATCCACGCCGTGTTTTATCCCAAAAAGTACGTCTTGTTTATCTTTGTGCGTTATGGGATCCGCGTTGATTGTTACGCCCGGTACATTCAGACCTTTGTGTCTTTTTATAATTCCGCCTTTTATCACTTTGCAATAAATTTTATCGAATCGATCGTAAACGACTTGAAGTTCAATCAATCCGTCATCAATCAAAATTATATCTCCGCGTTTTACCTCTTTTGGGAGATTTTTGTATTGAATCGGAATCATTCGTGAGTTGCCGAGGATATTTTTTGTTGTCAAAATTACGCGGTTTTTGCTTTTAATGTTTACGCCTTCTTTCGGTATTTCTCCGGTGCGGATTTTTGGACCTTGCAAGTCTTGCATTATTGCAATCGGCATATCGCATTCGGACGCGACTCCACGCGCGAGTTTTATTGTTTTTCCAAATTCCTTGTGTGTCCCGTGCGAAAAATTAAGCCGGACAACATTCATGCCGGAATCAACCATCTTTTTAAGCGTGTTTTTAGAGTACGAAGAGGGGCCGATTGTGGCTATGATTTTTGTATTTTTTTTAATCACGAGTCTTTTCTTATTTAGTTTATATATTTTACCATAATTTTAGCTTTTTGTTCTAGTAATGTTTCTTGACTGAATATTTGGGATGTGCTATAAAAAAGCCTTATTCTTAATCAAATATGAAATTTACTTTGGGGAAACAACGCGATCCGGGTGACACAAAAAATAATCTTCTTAGGGATATCGCTGGAAGCTTGGCTGTAAATGCTGATTCTAGAGAGCGGCTTTTTGGGACCGGCGGCGAGTTTGTGGTTAGAGATGTTAGCGTTGAGATTGCGAATCGTCTGCGCGAAGCGGACCTGAAAATTTTTGTTCGTTTACACACAATTGATCCTATTGTATCCGGCGCAGAAGAAAAATTTAAATCCAGATTGGCAAGAGAGCGAGCATCCGGCGATCCGGATTGGAATGTAATAAGAAAAGACGATACGAGAATTTATTCTCAGGATGAATTGGGCGCTATTTACGATGAGGTAACCAGAGAAGTAAAGGAGGTCGAATAATTACCTAAGTTCCCTATTTCACCGTGACGCTTTTTGCCAGATTTCTCGGCATATCGGGATTGTTTTTGCGCAAAATCGCAAGTTGATAAGCTAAAATTTGGATAGGAATAATATTCACGATAGGGGAGGCGACGCCGACTTCCGGCACACGAATCCAGTAATCAAAAACTTCTTCGCGGGTTGGTGAAACTCCGATAATGTATCCGCCGCGGGCTTTGATTTCCATTGCGTTGCTTAAAATCGCAGCTTTTGCGCCGTTTTCACCGACAAGTGCGATGCACGGCGTATCCTTTTGAATTAACGCGATCGGGCCGTGTTTTAATTCTCCGCCGGCAAATCCTTCCGCGTGAATATACGAAACCTCTTGCAGTTTTATGGCTGATTCAAGCGCCATCGGGTAAGATGCTCCGCGTCCGATTATATACATGCTTTCAAAATTTTTGAGGTGTTCCGCGAGCTTAAAAATATGCTTTTCATATCCCGGGTTAAGCATATCATTTATTTTTCCGGCTGTTTCAAGAAGCAGCGTTTTCCCGTCATGCAATTTATTGATTGATGCGTATGCGAGCAGAATTATGACGGCCATTTGCGCTGTTGTGACTTTTGTTGACGCAACAGCCTTTTCCGGACCGGATTTTGTCGGCACGACAAGATTTGACATTCTTGCCATCGAAGAAGTTTCCACATTTACAATTGACATTATTTTCGCTTTTTTCTTAAGAGCGGTTTCAATCGCTTCAAGAGTGTCCGCGGTTTCTCCGCTTTGAGATACGGCGATTAAAAGAGTTTTATTGTTTATAAAATGATGATGCGTCGGAAATTCCGAGCCGAAAATCGAGTTAACGTGTTTATGCGCTATTTCCGAAAACAAATATTCCGCCGTAAGACAGACTTTTCCGGCTGTGCCGCATCCGACAAAATAAGTTCCAACCGCATTGTTTATTGCTGCGGCAGCTTTTTTTATCAACGCGTCGTCCTGATTTATGGCTCTATAAAGCGTTTCTTTTTGTTCCATGATTTCTTTTATCATGAAGTGCTTGTATGATCCTTTTTCCGCGCTTTGCGTGTTCCAATTTATTTCTATAATTTTCTTTTTGATTTGTTTTCCGTCTAACAGCGAATGAAATTTTGCGCCATTTGCATCAATTGCGACCATTTGATCATTATCCAGATACATTACTTTCCTTGTGTGTTTCAAAAACGCGGGGATATCCGAAGCGATGTAATAAGCATTATTTTTCCCGACCCCGACTATCAAAGGTGAACCGCGCCGCGCCGCAACGATTTTATTTTCATTTTTGCAAATCACAACTATCGCATATCTGCCTTCAATTTTTGAAATAGCATATTTTACGCTTTCTTCCAGGCCTTTTTTGTCGGTTTTTTCTTGTATTAGATGCGCGATAACTTCCGTGTCAGTTTGCGATTTGAATTTGTGGCCATGGCGTATTAATTGTTTTTTAATTTCCAAATAATTCTCAAAAATTCCATTGTGTATGAGTACAATTTCTTTATTTTCCGTGAAATGTGGGTGTGCGTTTATGTTTGTGACTCCGCCGTGCGTGGCCCACCTTGTGTGCCCCATTGCAAGTGCGGTTTTCGGCAAAAGATTCTTCGGCAGTTTGTTTATTTCTCCGACTTTTCCGGTTTTTTTGTAAACAACGATTTCATTTTCTTTTTTAAATGCGATGCCCCATGAATCATAGCCTCTGTATTCAAGGCTTTTTAAGCCTTCAACTATGATTTTAGTGGCGTTTGTTTTTGGTCCTATGTATCCGAAAATTCCGCACATATATTATTTTATTTAATTGGCGCGCGGATAGATAAAGAGGATCCGTGCGTGTTCAAAAAAATTAAACTTGAATGAGGATTGTTAAATATATGGGTTTTGACGATTTTTTCTGCGGATTTTTGTTCGCGTTCAATAGCCCATAAAATTCCTTTTTTAATTTCTTTAATCCGTTTTATTCCAAAGTGCTTGCGTATTCCGCCAAGAATGCTTTTTCCGACGTAATTGTCTTTCTCAAAA
Source organism: uncultured Candidatus Peribacteria bacterium (assembly GCA_964571575.1). GTDB lineage: Bacteria > Patescibacteriota > Gracilibacteria > UBA1369 > UBA12463 > UBA12463. Next base: position 5,743 of record CAZNCD010000004.1, on the reverse strand, counting down.
ACAAAATACGATTTTACAAAATTATCTTTAAATTTCGAATCGATCAAGCCTTTGTTCATATCGTATTCGCGCCATTCGTTGTTGATTTTTATATATGGGATTTCTTTGTTTGTGTTGATGAGTTCTCCCGAGCGTATAAGTTCAAGGGCGAGGTCATTAAGCGATTGATTTTCCGTTAAACCGAATTTTTGCGTTTTTTGCGCGGTTGCGTTTATTGTTTTTATCCCAAAATATAAATATTTTTTCAGTTTTATGTTTTTGAATCCAATGTTTTTTATCGCATGTTCGATTGTACGTTCTTCGTTGTCCGTGATAACCATTTCAACAAGCATTTCAATCTGAGGTTTTTCGTCATATTTGTTTATTGCCGGTTCCTTGAAAGTTGATTTATATTTCTTTTTTGCAGACGCAGGAATGCGAATGCGGAAATCCTTTTTAATGTACGCGGCCATTGAAATGAAAATCGGGTCGCCGATCGGTGTTCTTTCCGGATGCGGCATAAGAGCCATTACGTTGCCTTCCGGATTGCATATTCCGGCAAGATTATAAATTGCGTTATTGGGATTTACGGGAAATTCGTTCACGAATTTCCCGTTTTCGTCGCAATATCTAAAAACCGTTTGTTGGTTTTGTATAAGTCGTTTCAAGAGTTTTTTGTCGTCTGTCGCGTATCTTCCTTCGCCGTGCGCCACAGGGCATTTTATAATTGTGTTTTTCTTTAACATGTTAAATGCGCATCTGCCTGCGGGCGCGTCTGATTTTATATAAATCCAGTCATTATAAAAACCGCCGCCGACAGCTTCTCCTTTTTTAATCCATTCGTTCCACGCGAGTGCCATTTCGAGATTGTGATCTTCGAGCCCCGGCGTTAGTCCGCATTCAATTAAAATCTGGGCGCCGTTGCAAATACCGATTATCGGTTTGCCTTTTTTGGCTTCCGACGCGATTTTTTTCATTATTGGATCTTTTGAAGCCACAATCCCGGATCTCCCACGGTCTTCGTACGAAAATCCACCCGGTAAAATATATCCGTCGAATTTTTTCAAATCAATATCTTCATTCCATCTGACGAATTGTGATTCCATTCCGGCTCTTTTGCATGCACGCAAAGCTTCGAGTTCGCAATTGCTTCCCGGGAAATGTATTACAGCTATTTTTGGAGTTTTCATACTTTTCAGTTACATGGGCCTGTGCCGTTTCGCAGCGGCCTGATTATCGCGCTGGATAAATTTTTCGGGAAATGCGTCAAATTCCGCGCTCCGCGACTATCTAAAATTACCATATCTTCGATTCTTACGCCAAAGGAATTTTCAATGTAAATTCCGGGCTCTGCCGTAACAATCGCGCCGGCCGGAAGTTTGTTTTTATATGTTTGGCCTAATGTTGGAATTTCGTGTATTTCAAGCCCTATTCCATGTCCGGAATTGTGCAGAAATTTTTCCGCGAAACCTGCGCGTTCCAGAAATTTTCTCGCAAGCGAATCCGCGCGTTTTCCGCTTATTCCGGCGCGCAAGCCCGTAATGATTTTTTCCTGCGCTTCAAGAACAAGATTATAAATTTTTTTCTGCGCGAAAGTCGGCGGTTTTTTAAAGAAAAACACGCGAGTCATGTCCGAGCAATAACCGGCATATTTCATGCCCATATCTATCAAAACAATGTCTCCTTTTTTTAAACGGCGATTGCCCGGTTCGTGATGCGGGACGGAAGAATTTTTACCGAATGCGACAACCGGCCGAAATGAAGTCTCGTCCGCGCCAAATTCGTATCCGAGTTTTTTTATTAATATCATTGTTTCTTTTTCCGTTGCGCCTTCGCGCAGGCCCGCCACGATTTTTCGCAGGACTTTTTCCGCTATTTTTTGCGCAATAACGGTATATTTGATTTCCATCGGTTCTTTTATCATGCGCAAGTTTTCAACGAGATTTTGCGCGCCGCGGAATTTGACACCTGCCATTAATTTTTTATAATATTTTAATTGCGCGATCGTCAAATATTGTTCTTCAAAATATAAATATTTTGTTTTTATTGATTTTGAAAATTTTTCCAGCTGTATTATTTTTATTCCGGCCGGAAGATTTTTTTTCGCTTCTTCAAAATATCTTGCGTCGGTTGAAAAAAACGCTTTTCTTGGCGTTACCAAGCATATTCCGCGCGTTCCGCGGAAATTGCATAAATATTTGAGATTCGGCCGATGCGTTATTAAAAACGCGCAATATTTTTTCGACGCGAGCAGTTTTTGCAGTTTTTTAATTCTTTGCATTTGAAAAAAGTGTCGCTTCGCGACTGTTATTTTATAGCGCCTGTGTTTGTCTGCGGCGGACGGCGTGAAGATATTTTTGCGTTAGTTTTTTGCTTGATTCCACGCCGGGCTGATTGAACGCGTTTACCTTGAAAAGTTGCCCTAAAATCGCGATTTGTAATTCAAACGTGTAAATAAGCGCCCCAAGATTTTTCTCATCCAGTCTTTCGATTTTTATCGTTATATTCGGTCTTTTTTCCTTTGTAAGCGCATCCGCGGTTGCTTTTGCTTCGGCGTGAATCAATTTTTCAAGCGCCGGAATTTCGTTTCTGAATTTTTCTATTTCGACAAAAATTATCAATTTATTGTTTGGTCCCTGCATAAAGAGTTGGAGCTGTGAATGTTGATCCGTCGCTCCTATTGCTTTTATCGGAGTTGGACCGATTTTTGCGGTTTTCCCGATACTTTCCGATAAAAGCTGTATATACCATTCCGCAAAAGAATTGAGCTTATTGGAATAGGGGAATATAACGGTGATCGGCTTTTTTTGTTTTTTATAAGCTAGATATTGCATGGTTGCAAGTTCCATGGCCGCGTTAATTTTGATTTTTTGCGCGCCCTCCAAAATATTTTTAGTATTGATTTTCGCAAGAGTCGCCGGAACAAGTCCCATCAGTCCCAAAACCGAAAATCTTCCAATCGTGTTACGCGAAACATAAAAATATTTCAGTCCTTCTTTTTTTGCGGTTTCGTTGAGAAAGTTCTCGTTGTTTTCCGTCAAAATTATCATTTTGTTTTTATACGCAACGCCGCGTTTTACCAGCAAATTTTTGAGAATTGAAAAATTCGTGATTGTTTCGATTGTATTTCCGCTTTTGCTTGCGATTACAAAAATCGAATTATTCAAATCCGCGCTTGCGATTGAATCCGCAAAATAATCAGGATCAATATTGTCGATAAAAATAAATCTCGGTCCCGAGACCGATTTAAGCGCGTTGACAAGCATTTTCCCGCCAAGCATCGCGCCTCCGATTCCAACCATAACAACCGTGTTGTATTTTAGATTTTTTACATATGCCAAAATTTCTTCCGCGGTTTTTGAGTCATACGGAAAATTCATGAATTCCAAATGTTTTTTGCCGGCGTTTCGGCGAATGTATTCGAGTGTTTTTTTAAACATTCTGCAAAAAGTATTTAATTATGTTTTCGGCTCCTTTTATGTTTTCCGGCAGATCCCCGAGAATTTTTTGAATATGATGTTTCTGATAACCAAGGCGCGTTAAAGCCTCGATTACGTTTTCATCCATTTGTTTCCCGATTCCTTTGTAATCTCGTTCGCTTCCGGATAAAACTTCGGTTTTTCCTTTTAATTCAAGGATAATTCTTTCAGCTGTTTTTTTGCCGATTCCCGGAACGCGCGTCAGTGAAACCAAGTCCCCCTTCAATATTGCGGCTTTTATTTTTGCGATTGGAACACTTAATAATTCCATTGCTGTTTTTGGTCCAACTCCCGGAACAGACGAAATTACTTTTTTAAAAAATATCAATTCTTCGGATGAAGCAAAGCCGTATATCGCGATTTGCTCTTCTCTTATATAAGTATATGCGTAAATTGAAACATTATCGTTGATTTTGAATTGCTCTATCGTGGGTCCGGCCAAGCTTACTTCGTATCCCACGCCGTTTACCGCGATTATTACGCTTTTATCGAATTTCTCGATTATTTTTCCTTCAAGGTATGCAATCATTTTTTACGTTTTTTATTGGAATTTTGCAGTCGAAGCTTTTGGATTAAAAATACACTTTTTCCTGTTACACGCATTCTTTGGCGTTTCTTTTTATCGCGCGATTTGTATTTCCGCGCAACTTCTTTTTCCGCATTTTCATAATTATTCATCTGATTCCTTGAATTTTGCGAGAAACGATTTTTTGAATTGTCCAAATTTGCCTTTAGTTATCGCAATTCTTGCTTGACGCATTAAGTTTAGCAAAAAGTTGAGGTTGTGAATAGTCATAAGTCGCATTCCCAAAGTTTCTTTTTCCATGAACAGATGGCGCATGTAGCTGCGGGTAAATTTTTGGCATGTATAACAGGAGCAACTTAAATCAAGAGGCTTTTGGTCTAACTTGTATTTTGTATTTTTTATATTTTGTTTGGCGGCGGTGGTCCAAAAACTTCCATGGCGAGCGATTCGCGTCGGCATAACACAATCAAACATATCAACACCTCTATCAATCGCTTCGAGCAAATCAATCGGAGAACCTACACCCATTAAGTAAATCGGTTTTTTGGCATTTAGATGTGGTATAACAACCTCAAGCATTTCGAACATTTTTTGTTTTGTTTCGCCGACCGAAAGTCCACCGATCGCTATTCCCGGCAAATCCAAATCCGAAATGAATTTTGCGGATTCTACGCGTAAGTCTTTGAACATTCCGCCTTGCACAATCGCAAACAATGCTTGGGAAGGGGATTTATGCGCTTTTTTGCATCTCACAGCCCATTCGTGCGTTCTTTTCATCGCTCCCGCCGCATACGTTTTATCGGCGTTATGCGGGATGCATTCGTCTAGCGCCATAATTATATCCGCACCGATTTTATTTTCAATCTTTATAACTTTTTCCGGAGTGAAAAAATGAACGGATCCGTCTATGTGAGATTTAAATTCCACTCCTTTATCCGAAATTTTTACGCGTGTGTGCGGCATTTTGGTGCTTACATGCGGGCTTTTTCTGTTTTCGTGCAACGAAAAAACTTGATATCCGCCGGAATCCGTCAAAATTGGGCCGTTCCAATTCATCCATTTGTGGAGCCCGCCGAATTTTTTTATCGCATTGGCGCCGGGCCGCAAATACAAATGATAAGTGTTCGCCAAGATTATTTCCGCGCCGAGCGTTTTTAGTTCATCCGGCGTGAGTGTTTTTACAAATCCCGTTGTTCCAATCGGCATGAAAAAGGGGGAACGTATGCGGCCGTGAGGAGTATGCAAAATTCCCGTTCTCGCGTTTGAATCAGAACTTTTTGCTTGGACAATAAATTTAAACAACTGATGGGTGTCTTAATTATTTCTTGCTTTTTTTCTTTGCGGCCGGTTTCTTTGCGGTTTTCGCTTTTGCTGTTTTTGCCGCGGTTGTTTTCTTTTCTTCAACGAGCATTTCCAGTCTTTCTTCGATTTTCTTTTCTTTAGCGATTTTCTTCTCTTCCGCGAGCTTGCGTTTTATATCTTCGGCGGCTTTGCGTTTTGCCGTGAATTTATCAACGCGGCCGGCGGTGTCGATTAATTTTGCCTGGCCGGTAAAAAACGGATGACAGGCCGAGCAAAGTTCGGTTTTAACATCTTCTTTTGTTGATCCGGTTAAAAATTTGGCACCGCATGAGCATGTGATTACGACTTTTTCATGATATTTTGGATGTATGTCTTTCTTCATTTTTTAGATTTTTTATTGGAGTCGCTTATTTCTTTTTTATAAGGGCCTGTGTTCGCTTGCGGCGAACGGCCTGTT
>CAZNCD010000003.1:0-21382 GCA_964571575.1 uncultured Candidatus Peribacteria bacterium | reverse complement strand
AAATGTTTTTTTCGCCAATCTGAAATATTTTTGTGATGGCCGCTTTGCAGAACTTTCGGTACTTTTAGATCTTTAAAAACAGGTGGTCGCGTATATTGCGGGTATTCTTTTTTGCCATCGAGCGATTCGGAAAAAGATTCTTCATGCAATGACGATTTTTTGCCGAGGAATTTTGGTATAAACCTTGAAACCGCATCTAAAATTACCATTGCGGGGATTTCTCCGCCGGTCAAAACATATTCGCCGATTGAAATTTCCTCATCAACGCAAAGTTTTTTTACGCGTTCGTCAACGCCTTCGTATCTTCCGCAGATCAAAATCAATCCTTTATTCTTGGCTAATTGCCGCGCTTTTTTGTGTGTAAAAAGTTTTCCGGACGGGCTTAGTAAAATTACGGGTCCTTTATTGTATTTTTTAACATGGCGCACCGTGTCGTAAATCGGCTGAGGCGTCATAATCATGCCCGGACCGCCGCCATACGGGATATCATCGACTTTTTTGTGCTTGTTTTTGCTGAATTTGCGAATATCATGGACAAAAATCTTGATAAGGCCTCGTGCTTTAGCGCGCTTGATCATGCTTTCGTTGAAATATGAGTCAAATGCGTGGGGAAAAATTGTTAAAATATCGAATCTCATATAATAAGTTAATGGTTTGTAAATAGAGAACCGTCCCCTATTAAGCCGTATAAATCTTGCACCCCGGCTTTTTCTAGCTCTTTGCGGCATTCCGCGACTTTCTTGCGCCATTCTTCCGGTTTGTATTCCACGTTTAAAATTCTGTATTTCCAATTTTTGCCGTAAACGCAGCCGAAGCAAAATTCACTGTCCCATAAATTTATGCACCACTCGCATTGTTTGATATAGTCCGCCCAGTAGATATGTTTACAATCAAATAAATATCCGCAAAAAGCGCAGTCGTAACATTGTTCAAGCGTATTTCCGATCGGGCCGCAATCCACGCAGTCTTTGCAGCCTTTTTCCAGAACCGTGTCTGTGATATACATGCAGTCTTCGCATCCGTTCGAATCAAAAATCCAATAACAATTTTTGCTGTTCATTACATAATCGCCAAAACAGTTTTCCGTGCGATTTTGGTGCATATACACTCGCGGATGTTTGTATTTTAATTCCTGAAATTCTTTATCTATTTTTTCCTGCGGCCAAGTTTTTATCACTTTCACTTTTTTTTCATATTCTTCACGAGTGTACTTTTCGTTAAAAATGCAATATCGCGTATGGGAAAGACTGACACAGCCAAAACAGTCGCTTAAAGATCGGCAGTCGTAGCAATAATCCGAATCCGTACAGCCTTCGCACCATTCAAGATCGTTGGAGTTGTAGCAGCGTACGCAGTCTGTGCAATCAAAACAAAGGCTACACTGGTCGCAGAACATTAAATCCGAACAATCCACGTTGTGGCGCGAAAAATAGCAATAAAAACAGTTTTCCAGATTTGAGCTGTTGAAACAGAGGTAGGAATTTTTTGAAACAACGATAATGTCGCCGTATTCGCAGTTTGTGCTTTGACGCGTCCAATTGTGAATTTGCGGGGTGGAGAGGTATAGTTTTTGGAAATCTTGGATAAAATTCATTTAATCCGATTATACAACATTTTGACTTATGATTTTATTTTGCCGGCGTTACCATAATCACTTTTTGGAAGTTGCATCCATATACCCCGGAGTGTACAACATTGCGTATTTGCTTAGGTGTGGGGTCTTTGGTTTCACAATAAACACGGACTGCATTTGGCCCTTTCACAAGAATTATGTCATCGGCTTGGTGCGGCGGTATGTGGCGTTCGAAGTCGGTAGGTTCGGCAGGCGCTTCTTCCATCATTAATCCATCCGAAAACATTGTTATTAATTCAGCGTGGTCCGCATCGCCAACAGGAAATCGCGTTTCTCCCATTTTTGCATCACCCGTTACCATGCCGTTAGCGAATATTCCGACTGTTGGATGTTTCCATTCGGTTGGGAGCAAAACCGGTTTTACTTTTCCGTTTCCATCGGGTCTCCATACTTCCATTGAAACGCTTTGCAGGCCAAGCCCGTTTGTTTTATTCCAAGCATTCAATTTTACATTCGCAAAGTCAGCAGAGTCTATTTCCAGCCTTTCCAATCTGTTTTTAAGCCATGCAATAATTCGGGTGATAGTAAAGGTATCTCTCGTCGTTAGTTCCCGCAAAGCATCATTGTGGATTATAAGACTTGCTTCGGCTAACATATTTCTTGCTCCGTTTTCTTCTTGGCTGGGGTTAAGTTTAATAGACATATTTAAACTTTGATTAAGATATAAGGAGATTAAGTATAAGGTGAAATAGCAGTTTTGTCAACAGTTACTCCTGGAGATGATTATGAGTGTCTATTATTGCCGGCGTAATCTTTAACGCTTATTCCACTGCGGCGCTCTTCTTGCGCGTTTGAGACCCGGTTTTTTACGTTCTTTGATGCGGGCATCGCGGGTTAAAAATCCGGCTTTTTTTAAAGTAAGGCGTAAAGATTGATCGTATTCAAGCAAAGCTTTTGCAATGCCATGTCGGATCGCTTCGGCTTGCGCGTTTATGCCGCCTCCAATTGTTGTTGCTTTGATATCAAAAGTTTTGACATGGCCGACCAGTCTTAAAGGCGATTTTATTACTTCGTGATGATATGGAACCGTAAAAAATTCGTTGATAGATTTGTCGTTTACGGTTATTTCTCCGCTGCCGCTTAAAAACAGTTTTACGCGCGCAACAGCGGTTTTTCGTTTGCCGTTCGCGTAATAATAAAGTGGGCCTTTTTCGAATTTAATCTTATTTTTTTGTTCTTTTTCCGGCGCAGTTTCGGCTCCCGCAGCAATTTTTGCCGTTGTTTCTCCGGCAGGCGCGGTTGTTTTTTTTGTTGGTGGTTTTTTTGCAGGTGTCATATGTTTAGGTTTCAAGTTTTTCAGGTTTTTGGGCTTCATGAGGATGATTTGCGTCCGCATAAATTTTTAATCTTTTCAGGGCATTGTTCCTCAATTTATTGTTTGGGATCATTCCTTTTATAGCGTGGAGAAGGGGATAGGAGGGTTTTTTCGCAAGCATTTTTTCCGCCGTTGCTTCCTTGAGGCCGCCTTTATAACCGGAATGATGTCTGTATATTTTGCCTTTTAATTTGTTGCCTGTAAGTTTTATTTGAGCGGCGTTTATCACAATCACAAAATCGCCGCAGTCCACTGAAGGAGAAAAGAAGCTTTTATTTTTTCCGCGCAGCACATTCGCGATTTTTGCCGAGAGCCTGCCGAGCGTTTTATTGTTCGCGTCAACGATATACCATTTTCTTATAACTTCTTTTGCTTTTGGGGCGTATGTTTTCATACAAGTTCGATTAATACTAAGTGGGCATTGTCTCCTTTTCTGTATTTTAAGGATGTTTTTCTTATATATCCGGATTTTTTGTCCTTATATTTTGCCGCCAATACCTCAAGTGTTTTTTTGGATGCGTCCGAATGTTGCAGCAATTGTTCCATTTTTCTTATTGCGTTCAGTTTATCTTTTGTTTTTGCAATATTTATAAGTTTTTCCACAAAAGGTATCACCGATGACGCGCGAGTTTTGGTTGTTTTGACTTTTTCGTGAATTATAAGCGCCATCGCGATATTTCGCACAATTGATTGCGTGTGATCTTTGTCGCTTCCAAGTTTTATTTTTTTGACTCCGTGTCGCATGATTTAGTTTTTTATATTGCCGTTTTCGGCGGCGGGTCGTTTGTCCGTTTGCGGCGGACTTTCGACCTATTCTTCTGACAATTGAATATTTCTTTCCGCCAATGCGTTCAAAACTTCATTAAGAGCTTTTTTCCCGAATCCGCGCAAGTTGCTCAATTTTGCTTGCGAACATTTTGACAATTGTTCGATTGATCCGATTCCTCCGTTTATAAGAGCGTTTAATGTTCTTGGAGAGAAGCCAAGAATTTCGATCGGCGTGTAACTTTCTTTTACGGGTTTTGTTTGTTCCGTTTGTTCTTGATGTTCGAGTATTTTTTGAGGCGTTGCGATGAAATCTTGTTCAACAAGCAAACCTTCTTTGTTGAACAACCCGAAATACGATTGCAGTATGTTTGAAGCGAATTTCAACGCATCCTCCGGCGTAATTGAGCCGTTTGTTTTGATTTCCAGAGTGAGTTTATCCAAATTTGTCATTTGACCCACGCGCATAGGCTCGATATCGTAACGAATTTTTTTAATCGGGGTGAATACCGCATCCATAAGGATTAAATTCGGAGTGACTTCTTCTTTTTCTCTTAATGATGCCGGAATGTAGCCGACGCCTTTTTCCACTTTGATTTCCATGTTTATTTTTCCGCCTTTATCGATAGTCGTAATATAGACATTTGGAGTAAGAATTTCTATATCGCTTGGAGCTTTGATGTCTTTCGCAAAAATCTTGCCTTCTTTATTCGCAGACAATGTTATCCATACCGGTTCTTTTGAAACTTTTTTAAAGTTTATCATTCTCAGGTTGAGCGTTATATCAAGAACGCTTTCCTTGACTCCTTTCACCGTTGAATATTCATGGCTTATGCCATCGATTTTTACAGCCGTTATGCTTACTCCGGGTATCGAGGATAAAAGCACTCTTCTTATGGCATTCCCTAGCGTAACGCCGTATCCTGTAGGGAGTGGGCCAAGAGTAAAAATCGCGTGAAACTCACCAAGATTGTTGGTTTTGAGCCTTGGGAGTCCGATTTCTTCTTGAATTGGATGCATAGGGTTTTGTTGTTAGTTATTTAGAATAATATTCGATAATCAGATTGGTTTGGATATTTTTTTCGAAATCGTCTTTTAACGGATTCGCCGTTATTTCGCCTTTTAAAGCGGGCAAATCCACTTTTATCCATTTTGGCGACATGTCTTTTTTGCCTTTTGCGCCGTCAAAAAGTTTTGATCCTTGCAATTTTACTTTTATCTCAAATTTATCCCCAGTTTTGACTTGATAATTTGGAGTTTTTACTTTTTTGCCGTTGACCATGCATAATCCGTGATTTACGATTTGTCTTCCTTGGGCTCTTGAATCCGCGATACCCGCTCTATACAATACGTTATCAAGCCTTTTCTCCAAAAGTTTAAGGAATTCATAACTTGTTACGCCTTTTGTTTTTACGGCCATCGCGTAATAATTGTAGAATTGTTTTTCGTTTAATCCGAACATTCTTTTTGCTTTTTGCTTTTCGCGAAGTTGTCTTGAGAATTCCGATTTTGATTTTCTTACGTTTTGACCGTGTTGTCCCGGAGGATAATTTTTAGTCATAACCGGACATTTTGAAGATTCGCATTTGGCGCCCTTGAGATATAGTTTTTCGCCTTCTCTGCGACATAATCTGCATACCGGTCTGATTGTTAATTTTGACATAATTTACTTTTTTATAAGGCTGCCTATCCGTTTGTTGCGGACTCCCGGCCTTGTTATACTCTCCTCGCTTTTTTCTGTCTGCAGCCGCCGTGCGGCATCGGAGTCACATCCATTATTGATTCTATTTCCATTCCGGCTATATGAAGTCCGCGTATCGCTTGTTCGCGGCCCGGACCGATTCCTTTTACAAATACGTTTACTCTTTCCGTTCCGAACAGTTTTGCTTTATTTGCCGCGGTTTCCGCCGCAACTTGAGCTGCGTATGGCGTTGATTTTCTTGCTCCTTTAAATCCGCAGGATCCGGAGCTGGACCATGCGAGAGTCGCGCCCGACGGTTCCGTGATTGTTATTATCGTGTTGTTAAACCCCGCATGTATATAGGTATTTCCCGAAACAACGCTTTTCCTTTTGCTTTTTACTTTTTTCGGCGCAACTTTAGCCTTTTTGCTTTTTGCGACTTCTTCTTTTTTTGTCGGCGCGCCGCCTTTGGCGGCTTTTGTTTTAGACCCGCCTTTTTGTGATTTTTGGCTTTCCGTTGCGTCTTGGGTTTGTGTTTCACTTTGATCTGTTTTTTCTTTTTCTTCAGCCATAATTATTTTATTTATAGGGCCTGTGTTCGCCTGTGGCGAACGGCCTGTTCGCGGAACGGTTTGTGTGGCGAACGGTCTGATCCGCGCGTGTTATTTGGTTACCATTTTCTTTCCCGCCACCGTCTTTTTCTTGCCTTTTCTTGTGCGAGCGTTTTTTCTTGTTCGTTGGCCGCGTACCGGAAGGCCTCTTCTGTGTCTAAAGCCTCTGTACGTGCCAATATCCACGAGTCTTTTAATATCGGTTTGCACTTTTCTTTTAAGCTCGCCTTCCGTTAAGATTTTTGAAATTCTGTCGCGCAACCTGCTTACGTCCACTTCGTTTAATTCTTCAGCTTTTGCATCCATATCTATATTTAATTCCCGCAATATTTTTCTGCTTAGAGATCTTCCAATGCCATAAATATAGGTTAATCCGATTTCTATTCTTTTTCCTTTCGGTAAAGTTACGCCCGCTATTCTAATCATAGGTGTAAATTGTTATCAGCCTTGCCTCTGTTTATGTTTTTTGATTTTGCAGATGACTCGCACCACTCCTTTTCTGCGGATTACTTTGCATTTCTGACAAATTGGTTTTACAGAGGCTCTGACTTTCATAATGGTTGTTTAATGATGCCGCTTCGCGAAACGGTTTTGTGCGGAACGGCTGTTATTTATGTCTAAACGTAATTCTGCCTTTTGTGGGGTCGTAGATGCTTAATTCCACCGTTACTTTGTCGCCCGGCAGGATGCGTATGAAGTTAATCCTCATTTTTCCCGATAAATGCGCTTCGATTACACTATTTGGGTATTTTTCATCGGTAAGTTTTACCTTGAATTTTGCTCCCGGAAGAGGTTCAAGAACTTCTCCCAAGACTTCTATTACATCCTCTTTTGGCATAGTTTATTACGATTCCCTTTATGGTCAAAAGGGCGATAAGATTTTATACTACATGTTTTAGGCGCGCAATATGATTTTAGGGAGGGAGCAAAATTCTGTTGATGAAGGGTAAAAATTATGGTCTTATATACGGAGGGGAGATGGGGGTATGGAACGGAAAAAGTAATAGTCGGAAACGGCCATGATCTTGATTCTTTGGATTTTCAGTCTTTAATTGCGAAGAGTTAAAATCTCGCATCCGTTTTCTGTAATTACGATTGTATGTTCGATTTGTGCGGCTAAAGAATTGTCGCGCGTTACTATTGTCCAGTGGTCAGAAAGTGTTTTTATTTCACCGTTGCCCATTGAATAGATTGGCTCGATCGCGAGCGTCATACCTTCGCGAAGTATTATATCCGGCGCAGAGTGGTCGATATAATTGAGCACAAAAGGGTCTTCATGCAGAAGCCTCCCGACTCCGTGTCCCGTGAGTTCTTTAACGGGCGCATACCCGTTGTCGCGCAAGGTTTCATGAATGACTTTGCTGATTTCGTTGAGATTGCGGCTGGGGTGCGCAATCGAAATTGCTTTTGAAAGCGCTTCTTCGCCCGTTGCGATAAATTTTTTCACTTCCGGCGCGATATTTCCGATACAGACGGTTATAGCGGAATCCGTGTGCAATTTTTCAAAAAACACGCCCGCGTCTATGCTTATAATATCGTTGTTTTTTAAGACTCTGTCGCCTGGAATTCCGTGAACGACTTCTTCGTTTACGGCAGTGCATATTGAAGAAGGAAAGCCTTTATATCCCAAAAAAGACGGTTTTACATTGTATTTTTCAAATAATTCATCGGCGCGTTTTTCAATGTCGCGCGTTGTGATTCCCGGCGCGACAAATTTGCCGAGTTCGTTTAAAATAAGCCCAAGAATTTTGCCGCCGCGTCTCATTGATTCTATTTCTTCCGGCGATTTGATAAATATTTTCATTAAGGAGTCGCTTTGCGACTTTTTATATGGGGTCTGTGTTGCGCTTGTTATGGAGTTGCTTCGCAACGTTTATTTTCCATAGAGCTGTGTTCGCCTGCGGCGAACGCTCTGTTCGCGGAACGGCCTGTCAGGATGATTGTACCAGAAAAGTTTCGACTTTTGCCAACATTCGCTCTGTGACTTTTTCAATTGGAAGCCGCGCATCAATTTCTATGATGCGGCCAACGGATTTGTATTTTTCAATGACAGGCATAGTTTCTTTATAAAAAGCGTTTATGCGATTTTCTATGCTTGCGATATTATCATCCGTGCGCGTAACGAGTTCGCCGCCGCATGCCGAACACGCATTTTCTTTATATGTTGCGGGATAAACCGTTTTGCATTTTTCGCAAATTCGCCTTGTTGTAAGCCGTTTTACAGCCTCTTCGCGCGGGAGCATAAAATATATGCCGATAAAATTGCGATTGTATTTTTTCATCAGCGCGTCAAATTGATTCGCTTGATCCGCGGAGCGGGGGATTCCGTCAAAAATTACATTGCGGTCTTCGGCCGCGCGTTTGATAAAATTTTCTATGATTTCCATCACAATTTCCGTTGGAACGAGATTTCCCGCCGCAACAATTTCTTTTACTTTTTTGCCGAGAGGGGAATTTTCTTGCGCGAGAGCGCGAAGTTCCGCGCCGGTTTCAAAAACCCGCAGATTGTATTTTTCAGCCAAAAATTTGCTTTGCGTGCCTTTGCCTGAACCTTGAATGCCGAAGAGGACGAAATCCATATTTTAAATTGATTAAATAGCCGTGGAATAAGATATCAAGATTAATCTTAAAAATCCAATTTTTGTAACATATATCGCGTGAAGAACAAATGTTGGCGATTGATTCAATAGAACTTCTTATAATCGTGCATTACAAGCTGTGTGTTGATTTGACGCACTAATTCCAAAACAACGCCCGCGACGATAATTATGCCCGCGCCGCTCAAGAGCAGGGGAATCGCGCCGAAATCCAGATTGCTGAAGAATTTTTGTATGAGCATCGGGAATACGGCTACAATCGCTATAAACAAGCCTCCGTATAAGTTCATATAACTTGAAATTTTCGCTATATATTCTGCGGTTTGGCGGCCCGGACGAATGCCCGGAATATACCCGCCGCGTTTTTGAATGTTTTCCGCGACTTGGTCGGGTTTAAACGTTATTCCAACATAGAAATACGTAAATGCGATAATCATCAGAAAATACAGGACCATATACGGTATTGATTGTATGCTGAAAAATTTTCCCATAAATTCGGCAAAACTTTTAAGCCACGGCGATGTTGCGCTGCTCATTAATTGCGAAAGCAGAGAGGGGAGAGATACAAGTGAAACGGCAAAAATGATTGGAATCATTCCCGCCTGATTCACTCTTATCGGGAGAGCGGATTGTTCCGCGCGCGCGCGGAAATGATTGCCCGCGTAGGTTATCGGTATTCTTCTTACCGCATCCGTGACGATTATTACAAAAACCGTCATCAATACGGTGATTAAAAGCGTTATTACAAAAGGCACCAGTTTATCCGCATTTTGCTGCGCTTGAAACAAGCTCTGTGCGATTATCGGCGGAATTCCCGTTATGATATTGATGAATATCAATATTGAAATTCCGTTTCCGATTCCATGTTCCGAAATCAATTCTCCAAGCCACATGCATAAGACCGTTCCGGCCGTTATAGTGAGCATTACGGGAAGTATTATTTTTGGGTCGCGCATGTTTTCGATTATCGGGATTTGCGATTGCGAGCTTAAAAGCGCGATCATTCCGTAAGACTGAAGGAATGCGATTGGAAGAGTGATCCAGCGCGTATATTGATTTATTTTTCTATAGCCCTGTTCTCCTTCTTTTGAAAGAGCTTCAAGTTTTGGAATTACAACCGTTAACAATTGTATGATGATGGATGCGTTGATATACGGGGAAAGCCCCATCAGCAGAATCGAAAAATTTTCCGCGCTTCCGCCCGTCAGCATACTGAACGCGCCGAATATTTGGCTTTTGCTGAATATTTCTTGCAGTGCCGTCAAATTCGCGCCCGGAATGCTTATTTGCGAAAGCAGCCTGTATATCGCCAATATTAAAAGCGTGATCAGGATTTTATTTCTTAAATCCTTTGAGTTCCAAATTTGAGCCAAGTACTGCCACATGAGGTTTATTGATTAAGCCTTGTTTTCTTTTTCGGTTTCGACGGCCGGAGCTTGTTTTTTAACAAACATTTCCACTGTTCCGCCCGCTTGTTCAATTTTTTTCACAGCTTGTTCAGACGCTTTATCCGTTTTTACCGTGAGCTTTTTCTTGAATTCGCCTCCGCCGAGAATTTTGATCGGATGCTTCTTATTTTTTATTATACCTTTTTCCGCAAGAGATACTATATCAACGGTTTCTCCATCGGAATATTTCTTTTCAAGAACATCAAGATTGATTATTTGGTATTTTACGGCGCATGGGTTTTTGAACCCCGGGAGTTTCGGCAGTCTTCTTGCGATTGGCATTTGTCCTCCTTCGAACCCCGGTCTTACTCCTCCGCCGGTTCTTGAATTTTGTCCTTTGATTCCTCTTCCGGAATAGGTGCCGTGCCCGGAGCTGTTTCCGCGTCCGATTCTTTTGCGTTTTTTGCTGATATTCGGGGATAAATTTAGTAAAGACATGGATTAAGATTTAAGAATTATTTGCTTTTGTTTGCGCGTTGTCCGTTGTTTTTTCGTTCGATTTTTTATTATGCTGATGAATGTGCGGTTTTTTCGACTGAGTTTCTTTTTGCGCTTCTTCCGGCGCCGGTTGTTTTTGCTGTTTTTGAGAATTATCGTTTCCGGGAAGCGTTTTCAGATTTTGAAGCGCTTCAAATGTCGCATAACTGTTATTCAATTTATTGTTTGATCCGAAACATTTCGCGAGAATGTTTTTAATTCCGGCAAGTTCCAAAATTTTTCTTGCCGGACCTCCGGCAATAATACCCGTGCCGGGGCCGGCCGGAATCAACAAAATTTTTGCGCTTCCGAATTTGACTTTTGTTTCGTGGGGGATTGTTTCTTTCCAAATCGGTACGTTTATAAGATTTTTCTTGGCTTGCAAAATCGCTTTTTGGATTGCCACGACCACTTCCGTTGCTTTTCCGGTGCCGAGTCCTATTCTTCCTTTTTTGTTTCCTATAACAACCGTTGCTCTGAATCTTAATCTTCGTCCACCGGCCACAACGCGCGTAACGCGGCTTATTTGAATCACTTCTTCTTCGTATTCTTTTGCCATTTGCGGCGATGATGATCTGTGTGCTCCTTTTGCCATATATTATTGTGTTGTTTAATTTATAGTTTTTTTAACGGTGCGGACAGACTTTTTTAGACTGGGTCTGTGTTCATTTTATTCCTTTTTTTTATAGCGTCTGTGTTTCGCTCTGCGAAACGGCATGTGCGGCGAATAGTCCGATTCGCGCCTGTTAGAATTTTAATCCTCCTTCGCGAGCGCCTTCCGCGAGACCGCGGACTCTTCCGTGATATTTATAGCCGGCTCTGTCGAAAACGCATGTTTCTATGCCTTTTTCTTTGGCTTTTTTCGCCAATTCAAGGCCGACACTCTTTGCATTTTCAGTTTTTTTGCCGGTTGTTTTATCTTTTATATTGTTTGCGCTTGCGAGTGTTTTTTTGGCATCGTCATCTATTAATTGAGCGTATATGCTTTTGTTGCTTCTAAAAACCACCAATCTTGGTTTTGTTGCGGTGCCATGCATGCGCGCCGACACGCGCTTGTGTCTTGTTTTTCTTGCCAGTATTTTTTTAAGCGTTGTCATTTTTAGGATAATAAATGTGTTTTTGATGTCGCTTGCCTTTTTTATATGGGTCTGTGTTTTAAGGTGGAATGGTCTGGCGCAACGGTTTGTGCGGCGAACAGTATGCTATTTGGCCGCTCCACCACCTCCTGTGCCGCCTGTCGCTCCCGCAACGGTTTTACCGGCTTTTTGCTTTATTATTTCACCTTCGTATCGTATCCCTTTTCCTTTATATGGTTCCGGTTTCTTTAGGCTTCGCAGTTTTGCGGCGAATTCGCCCACCGCTTGTTTATCAATTCCTTTTACTATTATGATGTTTTTTTTGTCTTTATCGATTTCAACGATTAAATTTTGCGGTGTTTTGACTTTAACCGGATGCGAAAATCCAATAGCAAGTTCAAGATCCTTTCCTTTCATCTGCGCTCTAAAGCCAACGCCTTGAACATCGAGTCTTTTTTCAAATCCTTTCGTTACGCCTTCAACCATATTGTTTAAAAGCGTTCTTATTGTGCCTTGCAGATTTTTGTGAGCATCGTTTTCTCTTACAACCGATATTTGTCCGTCTTTTATTTCGATTTTAAGTCCGGAAGGAATTATTTGCGCAAGTTCTCCTTTCGCTCCTTTGATTTTTACGACGGAGTCTTCGAGTTTGACTTCCACTCCATTTGGTATCTGCACCGGTTTTTTCCCTATTCGTGACATATTTTTTTTGGTTGATTATATTTTTCGTTTTCAGCGAGGGCGCGGATAGACATAACGAATCTGCGCCTGTTAATATATTTCACATAACAATTCGCCGCCTATATTTAGTTTTTTAGCTTCTCTGTTTGTCATAACACCTCGTGAAGTCGATATTATGGTGATTCCGAGCCCGTGTCTTACGCTTTTGATATCGTTTTTTCCTATATAAATTCTTTGTCCGGGCTTGCTGATTCTTTTTACGAATATTTCTTTTTTGCCTTCTTTCAATGTAATTTTGAGTTCTTTAAATTTTCCTTCTTCTTTTACTTCGATTTTTTCTATAAATCCATTTTTGACCATTATATTCGCCACATTTTCCTTAATTTTTGAATAGGGAGCCGTTGTTGAATCATGCCGTCCGTGCGTGGCGTTTTTTATTCTTGTTAATAAGTCCGCGATTGGGTCTGTATGCATAATATTTATTTAGTTAGGGCCGTCCATCTGCTTTAGGCGGATTTTTGACCTGGGGTTACCAAGATGATTTTTTTATACCCGGAATAAGTCCTCTTCTTGCGTTTTCCCTGAAGCATATTCTGCACATGGCAAATTTGCTCATATAAGCTCTATTTCTTCCGCAAAGTTTGCATCTGTGATATATGCGCGTCGGGAATTTCGGCTTTTTGCCGGCCGCAAGCGCGCTTAAATATTTCTTTTCCATTCTTGCCGTTTTGATGATTGATGATTTTTTCGCCATTGATTGGTATTTAGAATAATGAATAGTGGATTACGGTTTTGGCTTGATCATTGCTTCGCGTTCCTTGCCGGTCAACGCGAGTTCCGAAAATTCGTCTTTACCTCCCGCCTTTTTCTTTTTTCCGGCCGTTTCAACCTCTTTTTTAAACGGAAATCCCATTGCTTGCAGAAGTTCAAACGCCTGTTCTTTATTTTTTGCCGTTGTTGAAACAACAATTTGCAAGCCGTGGACATGCGATATGTCTTCAACCGTCGCTTCCGGAAATACGGAATATTCTTTTAAGCCGATTGTGTAATTGCCGCGTTCATCAAACGCTTTTCTTGATATTCCGCGAAAATCTCTTACGCGCGGCAGAACAACGTTTATAAGTTTATTCATAAAATCGTACATTCTTCTACCCCTTAAGGTTACTTTTACTCCGACAACTTGCCCTTCTTTTATTTTGAAATTCGAGATTGATTTTGTTGTTTTGGTCGCGACAGGTTTTTGACCCGTTATAATTGCTATATTACTCATTACTTCCGCATAATCTTTTCCAATCTTGTTCATATACGTTCCAATTCCGACATTTATCGTGAGTTTTGTTATTTTTGGAACGGCCATGATGTTTTTTATGCCCAATTTTTCTTTTAACGCGGGCAAAATGTTTTTAAAGAATCTGGTTTTTAGGTCTGTTAGTTCACTCATATTTTTTGGTGGTTTTCGCCTGCGGTGTCGCTTTGCGACGGTTTATTTCCATAGACCTGTGTTCCGCTGTGCGGAACGGTCTGTGCGGTGTCGCTTTGCGACGGTTTATTTCCATAGATCCGTGTTGCCTTTGGCAACTGTCTGTGCGGCGAATTATTTTTTAAGAGCTGTGCTTCGTTTTGCGGAGCGCTCCGTCATGATTTTTTAGTTTTAATTGCGGCGCTGTCAATTTTTTGATCAACGGATTCTTTGCATATGCGGCAGATTCTTGTTTTTATTTTCTTATCAATCAGATAAGAGACGCGTGTTGGCTTTGAGCATTGCGGACATACGATCATTGCATTTGATATGTCAAAAGGCGCTTCAAATCTGATTTTTTCGCCCTTACTTGTTTTACTTTTTTTAACGTGCTTTGTGATGAGATTGAGTTTTTCAACAACAACTTTTCTTGCTTTTTTATCGACACGAAGCACACGACCGGTTTTACCCGAATCTTTTCCGGCGATAATCAATACCGTGTCATTCATTTTAATTTTCATAATACTTCCGGGGCTAAAGAAATAATTTTTTGAAACGCCGCGTTCTCGCGAAGTTCTCTTGCAACAGGTCCGAAAATGCGCGTTCCTTTTGGCATAAGGTCTTTTCCTATAATTACAACCGCATTGTCGTCAAATCTAATGTATGTGCCGTCCGGACGCGATGTTTTTCTTTTACATCTTATAATAACTCCCCTTTCCACCGCTTTTTTCTTCACTATTCCTCTTGGTGAGGCGCTTTTTACGGTTATCACGGCTATATCTCCCAATCCTCCGTATTTTCTGTGTGTTCCTCCGAGTACTTGTATACACGTTGCCAAGTTGGCTCCGGTATTATCTGCGATTGTTAGGTGTGTGCGTAGTTGTATCATAATTAGTTTGGATTGTTCATTAAAATTGTTTTTGACCTTCTTTTGGGATGAGCGCAGTCTTTGGTTGTGTTGTCCATCTTTTCAGTTTGCTCAGCGGGCGGGTTTCATATATCACCACTTTATCTCCGACTTTATATTTTTTTTCCGGATCGTCCGCGTAATATTTTTTGGATGTTTTAAATCTTTTCTTGTATTTTGGATGCATTTTATACATATCGACTTTTACAACGATTGTTTTTTCCATTTTGTCGCTTACTACAGTGCCTTCTTTAGTTCTCATAATTGTTTAAGTTATTTTGCCGTTGACGCATCTTTGGCGCGATTATTTAAAATTGTTGATATTTGCGCCGTTTGAATGCGGGCTTCTTTGATTTTGTGATGATCTTTCGTCTGTCCGGTGCGCGATTCAAATTTAAATTTTGCAAGATTCATTTTCGCTTCTTCTAAAGCTCTTTGTAACTGTTCGGGCTTCATTTTTCTTAATTCTTCCAGGGTATACATATTAAATCAGTGTATGTTTATTGATAAATTTACATTTTACAGGTAATTTTTGCGATGCGAGATAAACCGCTCTTTTGGCATCCGTTTCCGGTATTCCGTCGATTTCAAATATTATTTTTCCGGCTTGTACTTCGACCGCAAAAAATTCCGGCGTTCCTTTTCCGGAGCCCATAGGAACTTCGGCGGCTTTTTTTGTTATGATTTTGTCCGGGAACACTCTTATCCATATTTTTCCGCCCTTTTTGGTAAATCTTGACATCGTTTTTCTTGCGGCTTCTATTTGTCTTGCCGTTAATTCTCCGGGCGATATTGCTTTTAATCCATATGTTCCGAAAGAAAGTCGTGTGCCTCTTTGCGCGGGTCCGCTTAGGGCTCCGCGGTTTCTGAATTGTTTTCTATGCTTTGTTTTTTTAGGTTGCAACATTATATGATTTCCGTTAGTTTTTCAAGATCTTTTTTGAATATATCCCCTTTATATAACCATACTTTTACGCCGATGATTCCATATGTTGTTAAAGCCGGTACATAAGCATAATCGATATCGGCTCTGAACGTTTGCAGGGGAAGTTTTCCTCTGATAAATAATTCGCTTCTTGCTATTTCAACTCCGTTTAATCTTCCTTTTATGAATATTTTTATGCCTTTTGCTCCGGCTTCCATTGCTTTATCCAAAGCCATTTTTGAAGCTCTTCTATATGAAACCCTTTTTTCTATTTGCAATGCGATATTTTCCGCCAGAAGTTTTGCGTCCAGCGCCGGATTTCTAATTTCTTTGATTTCTATTCCGAATTTTTCACCGAATTCTTTTTCGAGAGTGGTGCGCAACTCTTCCACCATTTCTCCTTGATGGCCGATTATCGTTCCGGGTTTTGCGGTATAAATAACAAGTGTAACTTTCGTTGGGCTGCGCAGGATTTCGATTTTTGACACTCCCGCTTCTTTAAGTTTTTTCTCGATGAATTTTTTTACTCCCAAATCTTTGTGGAGCAGGGAAGTGAATGTTTTTTTCGTAGCAAACCATTTGGAGTTCCACCCCCTCATTATTCCTATTCGCATTATGTTTGGATCCACTTTTTGTCCCATTAAGGTTTGGTTTTAGGTGATTTTTCATTTTCGACAGAGGTGCGGATGGATGTCGAGTCCTCGGAGACTTCACGTTTTTTAGATGATTTTTTTACTTCCGCGGCGGTTGTTGATTTTATCGTCGGTTTTGTCGCTTCCGGTTTTGCTGTTTTTTTGGTTTCAGTTTGCGCCGCTTTGATTTTTAATTCTATTTGCAGATGCGACATTCTTTTTATAATCGGATGAGCTCTTCCGCGCGAGACCGGTATATGTCTTTTTAGCCTTGGTCCTTCGTTTGCGTATATTGTGTGTATATATAAATTTTCTTTTGATTGTTTCAGGTTATTTTCCGCATTTGCGATAGCGGAATCAAGTGATTTTTTAATTATCCCCGCGGCTTTTTTTGGGGTGAATTTTAAGAGAGCGAGCGCAGAGATGACATCTTTGCCTCTTACCATATCCGCCACGAGGTTTAATTTTTTTGGAGCGATCTTTATGTATTTGGTTATTGATTTCATAAGTTTTGATAGGGGTAGGGGACGGTTCTCTTTAAAGAGAACCGTCCCCTATTGTTATTTAGTTTCGGCTTTTGCCGTTGTTTCTTGATCCGTGCCGGTTAATTTGGCAAGTTTCCCTCCGTGACCTTTAAATTTTCTTGTTGGAGCAAATTCGCCCAGTTTATGGCCGACCATTTGTTCCGTTATGAATATCGGGATATGTTGTTTGCCGTTATGCACCGCTATTGTATGACCTACGAATTCCGGCGGTATGTCGCAATCTCTCGCCCATGTTTTGATTGGTTTTTTTTCTCCGGATACAGTCATCCGTTCCACTTTTTTCATAAGTTTTTTGTCGATGTACGGTCCTTTTTTTAAGCTTCTTGTCATAGGTGTTGATAGGGGACGGTTTTCAAAGAGAACCATCCTCGGTTGTTGTTATTTTCTACGTTTTACAATCCATTTGTTGCTATATTTTTTGTGATTTCTCGTTTTATATCCAAGCGTCGGCATTCCCCATGGAGTTTTTGGACCCGAAAGACCTATGGGTTGGTTTCCTTCGCCTCCACCATGCGGATGATCAACGGGATTCATAGCTTTTCCTCTTACCGTGGGTCTTACTCCCATGTGACGTTTGCGTCCGGCTTTTCCAAGACTGACATTACTGTGATCTATATTACTTATTACGCCGATACTCGCAAAGCATTCTTTTCTTACCATTCTTACTTCTCCGGACGGGAGTTGAACTTGCGCCATATCACCTTCAAGCGATACGACTTTTCCGCTTGCTCCGGCCGATCTTATCAATTGACCTCCGCGGCCCGGCGTAAGCTCCAGATTATATATTGAATATCCGATCGGTATGTGTTTTAAAGACATTCTGTTCCCGGGTTTGACTTTGGCTTTTATTTTTGTGATCAATTCTTCTCCCGCTTTTACGCCTTTCGGAGCAATGTGATATTTTCTGCTTCCGTCCACGTATTTAACAAGCATAATAAATGCTGATCTGTTTGGATCGTATTCAATCGTTTCCACTTTTCCCGGAATATTTATTTTGTCTTTTTGTTTAAAATCTATGATTCTATATTGTTTGATGTAGCCGCCACCCTGATGTCTGATTGTCAATTTACCGTAATTATTGCGTCCGGAATGTTTTTTAATGCGTTTTAAAAGCGGTTTATAAGGTTTGGTTGCAGTTAATTCTTCGTATGTAAGAACGCTCATTTGTCTTCGTCCCGGCGTTGTTTTTTTATAAATTTTGATACCCATGATTTGTAAGCGGGATAGGTCCTTTGCGAGAACCGGCCCCTTATTTTATTTAATTTTATTTATATCAATTCCTTTTTTAGTGTCCACGCGCACAATCGCTTTTTTCATATACGGTCTTTTTGTCATTATTCTGCCGCGACCGATGAGTCTAAGCTTTCTACCAACATTAATAAGATTTACCGATTTCGGTTTTTCGCCGTATAATTCCTTGAATGCGCGCGCCACGTCTATTTTTGTCGCTTCCTGGGTTACCCAAAACGTATATTGTTTATTTGCGCCCAGACGGCTTGCTTTTTCCGTTACAATCGGTTTTATTATTTTGGTGAATTCCATATGTTTTAAATTTATTTGGCGCGAATAGATGTTAGGGAACCGCGCTTGTTGGCTCCGAATATTTCTTCCATCTTTTTCAGCGCTTTCTCAAAGAAAAGCACGGTTTCATATTTTGTTAGGTCATCAATATTTAGATAATTCACGAGAATTGTTTTTGCGTTTTGAAGATTATCGCTTGAGCGTGTTACAATTTCATCTTTTTCCGGCAAAACAATCAGAACTTTGCGTTTTACCGGTAATTTTTTCAGCATTTGGCTGAAAAGTTTTGTTTTTGCGTTTTGCGCTTCATATTTATCCAATGCGATTATTTGGTTGTCGCGGGCTTTTTCTGATAGAGCGCAAAATAGAGCGGCGCGGCGTTGTGCGTGAGGCATGTTTTTTGAAAAATTTCTTGTATTTCTTGGGCCAAACGCGACTCCGCCTCCAATAAAGTGAGGATTGCGGATTGAACCCTGGCGCGCATGCCCCGTTCCTTTTTGGTTGTATGGTTTTTTGCTTCCGCCTCTTACTTCTCCCTTTGTTTTTGTATGCGCGATTGCGTGTCTTGCGTTTGCGCGCTGCATAACAAGGGCTTGATGAACCAAATCTTTATTAAAAGGTTTTTCAAAGAATTCTTTCGGAACTTCGACGGTCCCAAGTTTTTCGCCTTTCTGATTGTATAGATCTAGTTTCATATTGTTTAGGTTTCGGGGTCAGTCCCCTTCGGGGACAGACCCCTCCCTACTTTCGGGGACAGACCCCTCCTCATTATGTTATTTTTATTATTACTAAGCCATTTTTTCCGCCCGGCACAGCCCCTTTTAAGGCTAGCAAGTGTTTTTCCGTGTCAATATGTACAATCGGTACTTTTTTAACCGTAACGGTTTCAAGTCCCATATGTCCCGGCATGCGTTTCCCTTTTATTACCTTCCCCGGTTTTGCGCGCGTTCCTATCGAGCCCGGTTCTCTGTGCATATGTGAGCCGTGTGACATCGGGCCTCGGCTGAATCCGTGTCTTTTGATTACGCCTTGAAAACCTTTACCTTTTGAAGTTCCCGTTATTGTAACTTTTTTTGTGTCTTTTAACGTCTCAAGCGTTATCTGATCTCCTTTTTTATATTTTCCCGCATCTTCAAGTTTGATTTTGAATTCTTTGAGATGATAAAAAGCGCGGGTTTTCATCGGTTTTTTAAGCGCATCAAATCCCAAGACTATCGCCGGATATCCGTCTTTTTCAGGTGTTTTGACCTGTGTAACCGTATTTGGTGTGCATAAAATCACGGTTATCGGGATCACGCGGCCGTCGTCTTGGATTAGACGAGTCATACCTATTTTTTTGCCGAGTATACCTGCCATAATATTAATGGTTAGAGGTTCTTTGCCTTGATATCTGAAGATTTTCGGCAAACCCGCAGATACATATAGAACATAATCCTATTGGCCGTATTAATTTATAGCGTTTGAGAAGGGAAGTCAAGGGGATTTAACCGCGATTTGTTACATCGATTTTTTATTGATTAACAGGAAAATTGGAGGCAACGCAAAATTGTTTATTATTTCTATACCAGCAGCCTTTTTCAGGGCGCTCGAGAATAATTTTCCATGCGGAAGAGACGGGAGGCAACGATGGCGTTTCCCGTGTTGTAGAGGGAAGTTGGCTCATTGGCGTCAATATTAATACAACAGCGGTTAATATATTTCGCGTTATTGTTTCCAGCGTTTTTTTTATTCCATTGTTTCCGAGCTGATCTTGGTTGCGCCAATTTTGGCTTGTTTCAAATTTTTCCAAACTATTCATATCCATTTGGTTGGATATGATTATAACAAATCAGCCGCTTTAGTCAATCCTATTCTTTCAATACAGGTTGTCCTTCTGTGCCCGCAGTGGTTATTCCCGGCGTTCTTGGGTTTCCTGTTATTGTTTCCGTTTCATATTGATATTCTTGCACCTGTCTTGGTTTGCCATTTGCAAAATATACAGTTTGATCTTCCGGGCGGTTTATAGCATATCCTTCACGTACAATCGCACGTTTTGATTCAAGCTCCCCGTTTTTTGCAGCGTAATGATACTCTTTTGTTTTTGGATTATAATAAGCTGCTTTCCCGTTAACAAGAATTACTTCATGCTTTTTCCCGCCGGGCATGATTTGTCCGAGCGTGGTTGTTTGTTCTGCGTTTTTATTCATGAAATGTACATTTCCTTTGGCATCAACCATTCCCCATGCGCTTGCTGTTGTTACGCTGTCTTTTATCTCCACAGGTCCTGTAAAAACCACAGAACCGGGGTGTTCAAGCGCTTTTTTTGTCGCTGCGTCCAATTCCGCCGGTGTGCTAGCTGGTACTTCAGGTCGTTTGGTTAATTCAGCTATTGGTGTCCCCATCATTGTTTCTTCACCGGATTTTGCAGGCGGTACAACTTTGAGATCTTGCGCAAACATTGTTGTAGGTTCCACTTTTGGTTCTACGAATGCGAGCAATTTTCCTTCTGCTCCGGGCGTAGTGGAATCAGCATAATTCCGCACCTGAAATTTTCCTTTATGTGTTAATATAACAACGCTTCCCGCTTTGATTTCTCCGAGCGCATGTAATTGGTCCGGATAGGCTGTTTTGGCCTCCAACCCCAATAATCTAAGCTTTCCCTGAACACTTGGGTATTGGAGCAATTCCCGTCCGTTTATGTCTTGCAATGCCAATATTACTGTGCTGTCCGGATTTTGTTGTTGAACTTCTTGCGCGTCGTCAAACGCTTTATTCATTTGGTCGTTTAGGCCTTCCGGTCTGCTGTGTCCTTTTGTTGTTACATATGTCAGATTTTCACCCGGTACAATTTTTTTCCTCTCTTTTTTGCTTTCATCCATTATGCCTTCAGGCGTTTTTGGGGTTTCCGGTCCTTTTTCTACTATAGGGGGAGGTGTTTCCGGTTTTAACGGAGGATTTTCCCAAACGACCCTTCGCGGTTGAAAAAATAATTTGTTTGTTTGCATGGTATTTTGTTTTTATTTTTCTATTTATGTATTATATCGCTTTTTTAGTTTTTTAGCAAGCGTTTAGTTTTAGGTAATTATCCAGAACAACGTGAGGGTATAGTGAAAAAGAGCTATCTTATCAC
>CAZNCD010000002.1:0-23270 GCA_964571575.1 uncultured Candidatus Peribacteria bacterium | reverse complement strand
ATGTGCTGAAAAATTTAATCTACAATGGAAACTTAACTGTGATACAATACAGAAAGCTGCGGAAACAAAAATTATTGGTATAATTGCATCATGCGAAAAATTTTAACGTTTGCGCCTTTTGCGATAATCATTGCTTTCAGCTTAATATATCGCGGCGGCATCTCACTCCATTCGCACTTAATATGGGCGGTTCTTTTGATAATCCCCGCCGTAACGCTTCTCGCGACGAGAATCCCCCCAATGCAACTGAATTTCAAAAGAAGCGCAATTTATGCCGCGCTGATTTTATTCGCCGCAACATTTATACTCTCGATAAAATTTTCGCAAACTTCCGGCTTTGGACTATATGAATTTTTGGCTTATTTGAGCGGCATTACAACATTTTTTATACTAAGCAATATTCGATTCGAGAAAAAAGCACTGGATAAAATTTTTGATATTTTATGCATTGCGGCAAGCGTTATAAGCTTTGCGGGTTTGATTTTTTACATGATTCTGGCGCCATCAAGAATTTTTGGAACATTTATAGGATGGAATATGTTATCGGTATCATTCCCGAATGCGTTTGCATTGTTCTTGCTTATGACAATCCCGATAACAATTTACAAACTCATAAATTCCCGCGTTGAAAGTTTAAAATTATATTTTATCGCGGCCGCGCTCCAATCCACGGCTTTTATACTGACTTTTTCAAGAGAATCGTGGATCGCGCTTATGGTCGGCGCGATAATTATTTGCGCGATATATTTATGGAAAGTAAAATCCGGAAAAATGATTTTGATTTTTGCCGCAAAACGAATTGCGCCGGTGTTTTTAATAACGATTTTGCTGTTTTACGGCGCCACGATGATTCGCGGAATGAAATATGAAAATCAAAGTGTATATAAAAAAATAACATTTGAAGCGGATGAAGGAAAAACATCATACACAAACAGAATCGCGCTTTTTACAGCTTCTCTTAAAACAGCCGCATCTTATCCGCTTATCGGCGAAGGCCCGGGTGTATTTCAAGAGCGTTTCCGCAATCATCAACATAATTTATTTTTAAAAATAACCAATGACAGCGGAATTTTTGCCCTCATGTTTTTTGCCGCGTTTTTGGTCCTGATAATATCATCCGTAAAATCAAACTATAAAAATCTGCCGCAAGATTTAAAAGGCATAACAATAACGCTCATCGCTTCTTTAAGCCTTGCACTGACCCAAAATATGGTTGATTATAATCTTAACTTTGTATCGAATGCGTTTTTATTTTGGTCTTTCTTGGGAATTATTGCGTCTTTAATTTTTCGGAAAAAATTCACGTTTGGAAAAACGGATTACGGATATAAAAATACGTACATTATTCTTGCCGTCCTTTTAAGCGTTATTTTGCTGACTGTATCAACACACGAAGGCTTTTATAAAATCGATTATGCGCAAGGCAAATCTTTATACGAAGCAAAAAAATACGAGGACGCGCTCCAAAAATTCGATTCCGCGCAAGGTTTGATATTTAAAGGCGATTTGAACTATTTTATCGCCGAATCATATTTAAATTTGGCAAAAATAAAAGGCTGGAAACCGTTTGGCGAAGAAGGAATTAAGTTTTTATCGGAACTGCCGCAAAACGAAAAAACAATGAAAACATATTATTTAAGCGCCGAATTTTGTTTGATAAACGCAAATGAAGATTGTTTAAATTGGACTCTTCCAAATCTAAAAAATATCAACATATATATCCGTAAAAATCTTGATGCAAACGAAAATCTAAGACCAACGTACGATTATTATTTGGCTCTATATAAAGCAAAAAAATACAACACGCTTACCGGTTCTTTGGACGAAACGATAAAATTTCTTGAATCGTATAAAAACGCGGTTGAGCGCAACGAACATCTCACTATCACAACCGAAAATCCGGCTTACGCTTTAAAAATATATGAATTATTGATTAATTTCAGTAATGAGAGCAAGCTCGACGAACAAAAAATCAATGATCTCACGCTCGCAAAAACCGGATTAGCCCGCGCAATGAATCGGGAAAAGCAAAAATACGAAAATTTATATCATCAGCCCGCCTATGAAGAATGAAAAAAAGAACACCTGCCGCTATCTGTTAATCGGCACAAACAATCCGGGAAAATTCAAGGAAATAAAAGAGATTTTGCGCGGCCTAAAAACAAAGTTTGTTATGCCGAAAACGCTCGGCATAAATGCCGCACCCGCCGAAACAGGATCAACGCATCTTCAAAACGCAAAAATCAAAGCGAAGTTTTTTCATAAAAAATCAAACGAACTGCCAACTCTCGCGGAAGATTCCGGGATTGAAGTGAAATATTTTAAAAACCAACTCGGTCATAAAACGCGCAGATGGGGCAAAGGCGAAAAAGCGAGCGATCACACATGGTTAAATCATTTTTTAAAAGAAATGAAAAACGTTCCGCGAAATAAACGCGGCGCGGAATTCAAATGCTGCGCCGTATTAATATGGCAAGACAAACCGCACATATTTTACGGCTCGTGTAAAGGAAAAATAACACGACATATTGAAGCGCCGATCTTAAAAGGGCTTCCCCTCTCTTCGTGCTTCAAGCCCAACGAATCAAAAAAGGTTTACGCCGCGCTTTCAACAAAAGAAAAAAACCGCATCAGCCACAGGGGAAAAGCCATACGCAAAGCAAAAACGTTTCTGGAAAAACAGATGGCGCAAACCAACAATTTTTTATAAAATTTTATAAGAAGTCGCCGCCCATTTAAAACCGCCCAAACTTTTATACGTAAAAGCTTCTGATTTCCCGCTTTTATTTTCCACGGAAACATTCACGATTGAATCGCTTTTTTCAACAGTGGCTTTCTTAAAATCCCTTTGCGGAAGCACTTTCGTCAAAATTTCATTATTAAACGCGGATTTTTCTTCATCGACGAATTGACTGGTATAAACAACTTTTGAATAAATATCCTCCCTCTGAAGATAAATCATTGTTCCGACAAAACTTATGACTAAAATCGCAAACACGGCTACCACGGCGCCTTGAATTTTTCTCCAAAGCTCTTTAAAACTCGGGGCGTCTTCTTCCATGTCGCTATAAAACGGCGTTTCTGAAACCGGCTCCGCTTCTTCGGTCGTGGATTGTCCTTCCGCGACAACTTCTTCGTCTCCTTGAAAAGTAACGCAAGGAACAACGCGAGCAGCTTCATTTACGCGCGCTTCTTCCTGCTTTGCAAAAACCGCGGCTTTAACTTCCGCTTTTAAATTTTCGTCTTCCATTATATTTAAAGAAAGCTTTATGTTATCGAAAAAATTATTAACATTCCCAAAATAATTGATATGGCGAGCGCCATCGGTTGTGGAATTAACCAAAATCTCACGGACTTTTTGCATCGCGTTATATATTTTTCTCGGAGCCTCTTTCGAATGCATTTGCAAAGCTTTTGTTATTTCCGAATCCGTAAGCTCGTCAAAAAATTTAAGCCATAAAATTTCCCTTTCTTCAATTGTTAAGTGTGAAACAAGCTCAAGCAAAGCTTGCGGGATAGTCGGCCCTTCGCCGCCCGCGCTTTGCATATTGTACGAATCCGAATAAAAAACCGGTCTGCTTGGCCCAACCGGTGCGGATTTTAAACTCGCCGCGGGTTCATCTTTAATCATTTTCCAACAAAAATTGTACATAAAAGGCAAAAACGGCATTAAAGCCATCGGCTCCATTTCGGCTTTTTCATAAACATATGTAAAAAGCTTGACAAGCATTTCTTTAATTTTTCCCTGATCGTAAACACGCAGCGCGAGATATTTATACGCGTCTGAAAAATATCTATTGTAAATTTCATTAAAGTCCGCCATAAGTTTTAATAAAGGACTTATTTATAGGACAAACGAAACTAAAAGTCAATAGCGATTGTGATATAATAATCTCAAACTTTTTAACAACGGGCGCGGGCTTTCTCATCTATCCGCGTTATATACTATTAACAAAAATCGTCATGGAAAAAAAATCCCGCATCCGCACAATTTATCTCTATTTATTCGCCCTGCTCGGCTTGGTTTTAATCACAATAGGAAGTGTCGGTTTCATAAACATGGGACTTAGGACTTTTGTTTTTACAAAAGCTGATGAATATCAAAGAACAATGAACAAACAGCCGCCGTATCCGATCCCCGCGGTGGAAAAATATCAAATGCTGACGGAAGCGCAAAAATCACAGCCAAAAACCGCCTTGCTGTTAACGGAACAGGAAAAAACGGATCTTAACATGTGGTTCGCGGAGTATAAAAATTGGAAAGAGAATCAAGGCAAAATAGACTACATCGCGTCTCAAAGACAGGAGGACGCGTCGATAAATCTTGCGCTCATACTTGTTGGCGCGCCGCTGTATTTTTATCATTGGCGCAGGATAAAAAAAGAAAATATAACGCAGTGATGTAAATGCAGCAAACAAAAATTTGCAAAAATTGCGGATTGAAATTTGAAATCACGGAAGAAGATTTTGAATTTTATAAAAAAGTGGATGTGCCGCCACCGACTTTTTGACCCGATTGCAGACAAATAAGGCGTTTAGTCCGCAGAAACGAAAGAAATTTTTACATGCGGCCCTGCGATATGTGCAAAAAACAAATGGTTTCGATATATCCGGCTGACGCCGGATTTCCGGTTTATTGCGGACATTGCTGGTGGAGCGACAAACATGACGCGCGAAAATTCGGATTGGATTTTGATTTCAACAAATCGTTTTTCGAGCAATTCGCGGTTCTACAAAAAACCGTCCCGCGCATCAATTTACATACTCAAGAACAAAATAATGTTAATTCCGAGTACACGAATCATTCCGACTGGAACAAGAATTCCTACATGTGTGTAAATTCTGCGCATCTCGAAGATTGTTATTACTGCACAAATTTTAATATATACAATAAAGATTGCGTTGATTGTTTGGGAATTCAAAAATGCGAACTTTGCTATGACTGCATTGATACAAGAAATTCGTATTCATCTATAAATTTAAAGGATTGCGAAAGCTGTACGGAATGCGCGTTTCTATATAACTGCATCGGATGCGAAAATTGTTTCATGTCGTACAATCTGCGGCATAAAAAGTATTATATTCGCAATCAACAAGCAACGCGCGAGGAGTATGAAAAAATGCGTAAGTCTTTATCCAACGCCCTAAACTTTGAACAAACTCAAAAAGAATTCGCCAAATACATGATTAGCGCGCCGCGCAAATATTGCACTCTTATAAATTGCGAAAATGTAACGGGCGATCACGTCGAACATTCGCAAAATGTACAACATGGTTTTTACGGATTCAAATGCAAAGACGTTAAATTCGCCTACGATTTCGGTGAAATGAAAGATTGCTATGATATTTATGAACCGTGGCAGGGCGAACTTCAATATGAAACCCACGGAGTAAACGAGTCGTATAACATTAAATTCACGCATGTAGCCTGGAGAAATAATGATTTAACTTATTGCGATATTTGTTTCAACGCGCAATATTTGTTTGGCTGTATTGGAATTCACAATCAAAAATATTGCATTTTAAACAAACAATATGAGAAAGAAGAATGGCTCGCGCTTGTGCCGCGAATAATCGAACATATGCGAAAAACAAAAGAGTACGGAGAATTTTTCCCGATGTCTCTCGCGCTGTTTCCGTATAATGAAAGCGTCGCGCAGGAATATTATCCATTAACCCGCGAGGAAGCTTTAAAAAAAGGCTTCAAATGGAAAGAGCCCGATATCCGTGAATATCAAAAACAAACGTATGCGATGCCGGAAGATATATCGCGCGTACCGGACTCTGCCGCAAACGAGCTTTTGGCGTGTGGATCTTGCGGTAAAAATTATAAAATAATCGCGCAGGAACTCGCGTTTTACAAAAAAATGCGGCTACCGATCCCAAAAAAATGCTTTAATTGCAGACATCTCGCCCGCATGTCGCTGCGCAATCCTCGCAAATTATGGCCGAGAAAATGTGAAAAATGCGGCGTCGGCGTTTCTTCTTCATATCCACCGGATCGTCCGGAAAAAGTTTATTGTGAAAAATGTTTCGTCGAATTTTTGGATTAATAGCGCGCCGCCAAATCTCCTGATATAATCAAAATATAATCTATAACTTTTTACTTATGATGTACGGATGGTATGGAGGCGGCGGATGCGGATTCGCGCAAATGGGCTATCTTGGCTGGATCACGGCTGTTTTAACTTGGACGCTTCTTGCCCTTGGAATTGTTGCGCTTATAAAATGGATCAACAAAAAATAAAAAATCTCGACGGACTGCGCGCTTTCGCGGCGATTATAGTTGTAATACATCATTATATTTTGGGGTTTCTGCCTGCGATGTATAACGGAAACCTGACCGAAGCGCACATCGGAAACGGCGCCGTAGAATCTTATCTTGCCTCATCCCCTCTTGGAATTTTTTACGCCGGAAATTTTGCGGTTTGCGTTTTCTATGTTTTAAGCGGATTTGTTTTGAGTTATAAATTTTTCAAAACGCAGGACCGCGAAATTTTATCTTCCGCGGCCGTGCGCAGATATTTTCGTTTGATCCTGCCAATTTTCGCAGTTGTGTTTTTGGCGTATCTTGGAATGAAATTCGGTTTGTTTTTTAATAAAGAGGTTTCCGCTGTTTCCGGTTCAACATGGTGGTTCGCCTCTCAATGGAATTTTGAGGCGTCTTTTTTGCACATGCTGAAAAGCACTTTTTATGGCGTATTTTTTCAATACGACGCTTCATACAACACCGCTCTTTGGATGATAACGTACGAATTTCTCGGATCGTTTTTAACGCTCGCTTTTCTGGCGTTTTTCGGGACTCTTAAAAAAAGATACATTGCGTATATTATTTGCGGACTTTTACTGATAACCGGTTATTATTGGGCGTTTCTGCTTGGAATAATTTTAAGCGACATATACATAAACAAACCTGTTGTATTTCAAACGCTCAAAAAATATTTTGCGGGTCTTGCGGGACCCGTTCTATTTTTGATCGGATTGTTTTTGGGCGCGTATCCGCTCGGCAAAAATGTTGACGGAACAATTTACGGCTTTTTGGGAAACGGCACAGGTGTTTTCTGGCATGTGTTTGGGGCTTTCCTCGTTATCGGCTCAACTTTTATATGGCAGGGACTGACAAATTTTTTATCAAAAGCATGGCTTATGTTCATCTCAAAAATTTCGTTTTCAATATATTTAATCCACGCGCTTGTGCTTGGGTCATTCGCGAGTTATTTGTTTTTGCAAATCTCGCCGCGACTACCATATCTTGAAAGCGTTTTGATTTCTTTTGCCGCATCGCTTCCGATTATCTTTATATCGGGCTGGCTAACGACAAAATATATTGATGAAAAAGGAATCGTATTTTCAAAATGGATATACGGAAAAATCGCAGGAAAATCAATCTAAAACGGTTGTGGACTGTAAAGAAAAATTCCCGCAATAACCAAACTGTTTATTAAAATCCAAGACGCATAAGTCAAAAGTATCGGCTTTTCTCTGTGCACCGCCCCATATGCCAGCCAAAAAATATCAAAAAGAATATAACTGCCCCATGTAATCACGGATAAACCTTCCGCCTGATGCTCAATCCAAATTTTGAACACTTGCGGCAAAGTCATGATCGGTCCGAGTACGCCAACAACGCAAACCGCATTATCCAAAAACCTCTTCCATTTATTTAAACTCGCCGGCAACTGTCCGCTTATTTTGCGGGCGCGTTTCCGCGAATAATAATGTCGTAAACCGCTACTCATCATAAAAGCTTTGTTTTATTTTGTTTCATTATATTTTACAACAAAAATACAAATTTAGCAAGAAAAATGAGCTGATTTGCCGATTTAAATTCGGAATTTGGTTTTTGAAATTTCCCGCGCTGCGCGTAAGGTGGTGGAGATGCCGGGAGTTGAACCCGGGTCCAAAAAGCCAGAATCCAAACATCTACAATCTTAGTCCGTTTGTTTTTGCGCCATGAAAGATAAAAAGCGGACAAAAACCAATCACGGCGGGCTGATCAATTTTCATCGCACAGAATACAGCTCCCTGTTCTGCGCGCTTATCCTGAAATATGACACTTGACGCCGCCTATCAGAAATCAGCGGTTAAGCGTTCATCCGAAAATTTCAGATGAAATTAGGCCATAACCGGAACTCTTTTCAGAGCTCTAATTGTAGCCAGTTCTCCTGCGTTAGCAGTTATTTTTGCATTGACGGATATGCGGGCGGACAATGCAACGCCCGGATTGCAACTTGGAAAATGAAACTTCTTGTCGAATCCTTGCATCCCCGATTGTCAAAAAACTCGCTTGCGATAAATTATATTATAATAAAAAACTACGTTTGTCAAATTATTCCGGTTTGCGGCGGTTGGTCTTGAGCTTTCACCGCAATATTTAAATTTTGCGTCTCAAGTTTTGGATTTTCCGCCATAGCTCCCGTCGCAGCGGACAACAATTTCTTCCCCAGTCTTATTAAACATTCTTTTAACTCGGATGGCCAATCCATTCCAAGCTCTTTAATCAAAACGCGCAGTCTTGCTCCTGAAATCTGCCATTTTGGATTATACTGAAGCAAACTCGCGATATTTTCCGCTTTAACCTTGTCTGACATATAAAGCACCATTTCCTGCCTCCCGCCGTGCATATTTTCAGTTTTTAAATTCACGATTCCGGCGTCGCGCGCGTATAATTTTAATTCAATAATCTTAAATAAATTCAAAACTTCTTTCGGCATAGAACCGTATTCTTCAACAACATCCTCTTTTATTTCACTTAAATACTGCAAAGTATCCGCCGCGGCCATTTTCTGATAAATATTTATTTTATCTTTTGAGCTGACAATGTAACTATCCGGTATGTAAGCGGTTAACGGCAATTCAACTGAAACTTCCGGAATCTCTTCGCGCTCCGGTGTTTTGCCGGCTTTCAAATCTTCAACCGCTTTATTCAACATTCTTATAAACAATGTCACGCCGACAACATTCACGACCCCGTGTTGATTAACGCCTAAAATATCTCCGGCTCCGCGTATTTCCAAATCCTTCATCGCAATCTGGAAACCGCTTCCCAGATCCGAAGCCTCAACAATCGCTTTTAACCTGCGTTTCGCATCAAGCTGCAACCTTTGCCCGTGATACATAAAATACGCATACGCCTGCGTTTTGCTGCGGCCAACGCGTCCGCGCAATTGATATAACTGCGCCAATCCGAATTTTTCCGCGTGATTAACGATCAACGTGTTCGCGTTTGCAAGATCAATCCCGTTTTCAATGATAGTGGACGTAACAAGCACATCGTATTTATGATCTTTAAACGCGATAATTCTATCTTCAAGATCGTCGCTGTTTAATTTCCCGTGCGATACAATAAACCTTGCTTCCGGCACAAGCGATCGCAATTTATCCGCCATGCTGTCTATTGTTTGAACTCTGTTGTGCAAAAAATAAACTTGACCTCCACGTTTCACTTCAAACAAAATCGACTGCCTTATTAAATCCATCGAAAACTTTCGAACTTCCGTTATAACGGGTAAGCGTCCCGGGGGCGGAGTTGTAATCGTTGTAATATCGCGCAAACGATTCAGCGCGATATTAAGCGTCCTAGGTATAGGCGTCGCGGTCAAAACCAAAACATCAACCTCCGCCCGCAATTGTTTTAATTTTTCCTTTTGCTTGACTCCAAACCTCTGCTCCTCGTCTATAACCAAAAGCCCGAGATCTTTAAATTTTATATCGGGCTGGAGAAGCCTATGTGTCCCAATAACCACATCAACCTCTCCCTTTTTAAGTTTTTCAAGAATTATTTTTTGTTCTTTTTTCGTTTTAAACCTGCTCAACATTTCAACGCGCACATTAAAATCATCCATTCTTTTACCGAAAGATCTGTAATGCTGATCCGCCAAAATCGTTATGGGTGAAATAAGCGCGGCTTGCTTTCCGTTTCTGACGGCCTTAAACGCGGCGCGCATCGCAACCTCCGTTTTCCCAAAACCAACATCTCCGCAAACAAGCAAGTCCATTGGCTCGTTTGATTCCATTTTGCGCTTCACCTCTTCAAAAGCTTTTATTTGGCCGGGCGTTGGTTCATATGGGAATTTCTCTTCAAACAAAGCCTGATCGCTGTCATCTTGTTTAAATTTAAATCCGCGTGCGATTTTTCGCGACGCATAAAGTTCAAGCAGCTCTTTTGCGATTTTTTCGGTTTCTTTTTTAACTTTGTTTGTGACATTAATCCACTCAACGGAACCAAGCCTTGTAAGCCTTGGCATCAAATCCGTGGAACCGATATATTTACTCACTTTATCGGATTGATCGATCGGCACAAACAATTTATCATTTTCCGCGTAGCCCAAAACCATGTATTCACGAGTAATATCGTCTATTGTTTTTTGATCCAGTCCTAAAAACTTCGCGATTCCGTGATCCGCATGCACCACGAAATCACCGGGTTTTAATCCGGTTAAAAAATCCAAAATAACTTTTTGCGAAACCGCGCGGTGTTTATATTCCCTGATCATCGAAATCTCTTTATCCGTAACAAGCGCTAATTTTAAAGTTGGGTTTTGGAACGAATAAGGAAAATTATCGTCTTTCCCGACTTCAACCAAAACAATCCTCCCTCCGTTCGCCGCAAAAGAATCGGATCTATCGGAAAAATCAACCCCGTGTTCACTAAAAACATTTTGCACGTCTGTTTTATTTTTTGTGAAAACAAGCGAAAGCCAAGAATCTTCTTTTTTGATTTTCAAGTCATTCGCAAAATCATAGGCGGCTCTGTACTTCAAAACACTCAAATAATGAAGATGAACATGATTTTCCGTGTCTTCATTAAACGGCGTAAATGTAAAATAAGGGCTTTTCACGTAAATATTTTTTGCGATGGATTCGTATTCGGCGTAAAAATCATCCGGGACATCAAGCTCATCCTCAACCACAAAAAGATTTTTATCAACATACTCAAGTATTGTATCAACGTAGCCGTCGCTTAAAATCGGGTATAAATCAAAGGAATCAACCTCTTTATAAATCTCATTGGTAACCGGTTTAAGTAAAACGATTTTTCCTATAACATCAAACTCAACCTCAAGCCTGAGCAAATATTCGGAATTGACGGGCCAAATTGTGATGTTCCCGCCGCTCCTGAAGTACTGTCCTTTTTCAATGGACTGCAAATCTTCCGCGATCTCGTACCCTGCGGCGATAAGTCCTTCGAAAAAAATCACAACTTCAACTTTTTCCTTGCTTTTTATTTTTACAGCGCTGTTTTTGACAACGACCGGCGATGGAAACTTTTGCATTAAAAAATAATATGGAACAACTATAAATGTTTGTTTTTTATCAACCAGATGAGATAAAAAACCGCTCGTGTTGACGGTTATACCCCTTGGGCTTCGGAAAACACCATCCCTCTGCGCAAAAAAGTCTGAACTATACGCCTGAGCATCAACCGAAGCGGCGTTGATCCCGCCCCACCTGTTCAGCTCTTTGCAAATAATCTCGGACTCCGCTTTACTGTCCGTAAGCCATAAAAACGTACTTGGCAAATCCTTGGTATTTTTAATAAAATCCAAAACAACAAGAATTTTTGAGGTATGACCGGTTGCCCCCGAAACTATAACGTTACCGTGTTTTTTAAAAACATCGGAAACCTCCGGGTGCAAAGACAATGGAAAGTTGTTTATAAGAGAGCTTTGCCTAATCAAATTTTCAGCGGCATTATTATGTATGTGTAATCTGTGTTTTTTTGCGGCTTCAGAACTATTGGAGAAAGCTTGTCGTTTAATTCGATAAATAACTTTTCTTCCCCCATGGTTGGAAGCGCATCAAGTAGATATTGCGCATTAAACGCAATTTTATTA
This sequence comes from uncultured Candidatus Peribacteria bacterium, assembly GCA_964571575.1. Taxonomy (GTDB): domain Bacteria; phylum Patescibacteriota; class Gracilibacteria; order UBA1369; family UBA12463; genus UBA12463. Next base: position 11,433 of record CAZNCD010000002.1, on the reverse strand, counting down.
TTTTCCCCCTCGATTGTGATATCAAGTTCGGCTTTTTCTTCACCAACCCTCGTTTCTTCCGTGGACAATGACATTTTCCCGTCGTTCGTAACCGACATTTTCACGCTATTACTGTCTTCTCTCGCAAAAAGGCTAACCCTTTTGGCCGCGAGCTCAAACTCGGAAACATTGATAAGAACTTTGGTTTTACTTGTTTTGGGGATAATTCTCTCGTAATCCGGAAATTTACCCTCTATAAGCCTTGACGTGAGCTCCACTCCGCCAATGACAAATAAAATCTGATTTTTACTGACGTTAATTTCTATTTCACCCGTGTTTTTCTGGATAAGCTTGCCCAGCTCCATAATTGTTCTAGCCGGAACAATACATTCAAATCTACCCTCGTCCCTTCCTTTTTTTATCGAAACCCTTCTCTCCGCAAGTCTGTAGCTGTCAGTCGCCACGAGTTTTAAAACTCCTTTATCAAATAAAAAGTAAACTCCCGACAAAACCGGCCTTGAGGTGTTTGAAGAGGCTGAAAAAACAACCTGATTAACAGCTTTTTCCAGATCCCTAGCTGGTACCGTGAGCGTTGTGTCTTTTTCTGTTTTTGGGATAAGCGGAAATTCATCCGGATGAATGCCCTTAATTTTTGTTTGCGAGGTTGAGGATTTTATATTCAAAGTTAGCCCATCGCTTAAGCTTAATTCCACTTTTTCGTTGGGCAGAAGGGAAATATAATTGGTAAAAAGCTTCGCGGGTATGGTTATGGATCCTTCGTTCCTGACGTCTGTTTGGAGGTGGTATTTAATGGCGATTTCAAGGTTTGTGGCCGCAAAATACATATCTTTGCCTTCCGCTTTTATTAAAATGTTATTTAAAACCGGTAAAACCACATTTTGACTTACGGCTTTACTTGTTATATTCAAAGCATTCAATAGATCCTTTTGGTCGCAAAAAACTTTCATATTAAAAAGACTTAAAGAGTTTTTCCTGTAAGAATTATACAGACTATAAAGGTAAAAACAATATAAAATTTATTATCTGAAATAGTAATAATAAAGAATTAAAATTATAAACATTTTTCACACAACACGGCAAATAAAAGGAAAAACACATTTATCTAAAAAACAAAGCAGTGTAAAATATATTCACAACATGTTCAAAAAAACAACAGTGAACGTTTTATTAACAATCCTTTTGCTTATAATCGCCGGGTGTGCGGGGAGCGGCCCGGGGCAAAATTATGACGGCTTTGCAAAATGCATTACCTCAAAAGGTGCCACAATGTATGGAACATATTGGTGCGCGGCATGTGCGGCGCAAAAAAAAGAATTTGGAGACTCATTTAGGTATATAAACTATATCGAATGTGATCCGCGCGGCAAAAACAGCCAAAGCGAACTGTGTTTAAAAAAAGGAATCGCGTCATACCCAACATGGGAGTTTTCCGATAAAAGCAAAAAAACAGGAGCTAAAAGTTTAAAAGACCTGGCGGAAACAACAAACTGCGAACTAAAACAATAGATGGAAGATGTAAAATTTTTAACCGTATTCCTGGCGGCTTTTATAGATTCGCTAAACCCATGCGCAATCGGTGTTTTAATTGTTTTGATAACAACAATATTGTCTTTTTATGAAAACAAGAAAAAACTGATCACCGTTGGATTTATATACATATTGGCCGTTTACGCATCATATCTTATGGCGGGGTTTGGGCTTCTTTATTTTATATATAAGCTACAACTCGCAAGTATAATCGGACTTGTTGTCGGCATGGTTGTGATCCTATTTGGGTTTGTTGAGATAAAAGATTTTTTTTGGTACGGAAAGGGTTTTTCATTAAAAATTCCGGAATCGCAGAAGGAAAAAATAAAAAAACGAATGGAAAAAATCACAATATCCGGAGCGATAATTCTGGGGTTTATTGTATCCGCGATTGAACTTCCCTGCACGGGCGGCCCATACTTGGCTATAACAACCCTTCTTGCAAAAAACTTCAGCGCAAAAGCTTTGTATTACCTTATGTTTTATAATTTCGTCTTCGTTTTGCCGCTTATCGTTATAATTTTACTCGCATACGTGGGTGTGTCCGTCGCCAAAATTTCGGAATGGAAAAATCAACAACGTGCATATATGCGGCTTTTTACAGGCCTTCTCATGGTTGGGTTGGGAGCGGTTTTGATTTTATATTCACAGGGTTATATTATGATATAATAAAAATCCATGATAAATGAGTTAAACATAATTTTGATTTCGATTGGCCTTGTGACAGGAGGCATACTTGGCGCGATATTCGCGGGAAAGACAAAAATCAACCCGGAAAACGCAAAAAAATCATCAGAAAAACTTATTAATTCCGCATTGGGAAAAGCGCGGGAAAATATCGAAAAAACAAAAAAGCAAATCGAAGATATGAGGGCAAAAATAACGGAAAACACAAAAACGCACGAGGATTTTTTAAAAGATATGGAAAGATCGATAAAATTAAAAGAAGACCTTTCCGCCAAATGGGATAAAAGAATGCGGGAGCTGTGTTTGCAGGAAGCGGTGGAAAACGAAAAACTTTCCGTCGCGCGGACAAAACACGAAGAAATAAAATTGGAACAAACAAAACTTTTAATTCAAAAAGCCGGAAAAGACACGGAAGCGCTTGAAGAAGAAGCTGTAAAAAAACTTGAAATCGAACTTAAAAAAGAAAGCGAAGAAAGATTAAAAAAACTCGAAGAATACTGCAAGGAAAACGCGGACAAATGGGCAAAAACCATTCTGCTTGAGGCGATGCAAAAAATATCAACGCCAACTTCGACTGAAAAGAAAAACGCGCAAATACACGTCCCAAAAGACAGTCTCAAAGCAGAACTTGTCGGCAGGCGCGGCGAAAACATAAAAGAGCTTGAAGCGCTGCTTGAGGCAAACATTGTTTTTAACGACTTCCCGGATACGATCTCGATTTCATCGCATAATCTTCTGAACAGACATATAGCGGAGATAACGATAGAGAAGCTTTTCAAAAGCAGAAGGTCTATAACCCTCACTGTAATAAAAGAAACGGTGAAATTAGCAAAAGCTGATGCAGAAAAAGACATGTATAAAATAGGAATCGACGCAATAAAAAAAATCGGCATCAAAAAACCGTTACCACCGGATTTAATACGTACAATAGGGAGATTATATTTTAGGACAAGTTACGGACAAAACATCATGCGGCATTCAATGGAGGTTGCGTATGTCGCGGATATAATTGGCGGAGAACTTGGTTTGAACATGCAAATATGCAAAATAGGAGGGTTTTTGCACGATTTGGGGAAAGCAATAGATCAAGACCCGGGCGTGACCGGAGGACACGACTACCTCACGAAAGAATTGATGGAAAAATACGGATTTTCAGCCGAAGAAATCCACGCAGCATGGACGCATCACGAAGCCGAACCGCCAAAAACTCCCGAAGCGATGATTGTAAAAGCCGCAGACGCGATATCCGCGGGTCGTCCCGGCGCGCGCCAAGAATCAATAGACAAATACCTTGAAAGAATACAAGCGCTTGAAGAAATTCCGACAAGGTTTGAAGGAGTAAGAAAATCATTCGCGATTTCAGCCGGAAGAGAAATAAGAGTGATAGTGGACCCTCAAACATTAAACGACGAAGCGCTAGGTCTTCTTGCAAAAAACATCGCTAAAAACATAGAAGAAGAAGTCGGGTATCCGGGGAAAATAAAAATAAACGTTATAAGAAGAACGGTGAACGTGGAATACACAAAATAACACCACGCCGTTCGCCGCACAGACCGTTCCGCACAGCGGGACACAGGTCTATGGAAATAAACTGTCGCAAAGCGACACCGCGCGGCTCCGGTGGCGAAACAAAACCCATCCGCGCATTTATAAACTATAAATAACCCTTTATAACATGGAAGAAGAAAAAAACAACAACAAAAAAACCTTTATAGATAAATTTGTTCTCGGCGCGCTTATAGGTGGAGCAATAGGTTCCGTGATAGGCTTGGCATTCGCGCCGAAACCCGGGAAAGAAACAAGAAAAAACATCAAAAAACAAAGCAAACGGCTTGTACGAAAAATACATAAGGGATAAGGATGAAATCAAAAAAGAAAAACACACAATCGCGGGGCATATCCAGCGCGAAAAATCAGTAAAATGAAAAATAAGACAATATTAAGAATCGCCAAATACGCCGGAGCAATCTCGATAACGCTTATGCTGTTCGCGCTGATGATTTTCATCAAAAAACCCGCATACATGATAGGGGGAATAAAAATCGACAATATAGATAATCCCGACGTACAAACAAAAATAGAAGCCGAAGTGAAGCAATTTGACGAAACTAAAAAATTAATCTTTTCATACAGCGATAAAAAAACATCAATCGCGCCGTCATCAATAGACGCAAAATGGGACATCGCAAAAACAATCAAAGCGCTTAAAGAATACAGAAATCTAAGATTCACAACCGACCCGATACAAACACCGCTTTATGTGGATTTTAACGAAGAAAAATTGATCAAACAAATATCAGAAGCGTACAAAGGCGAAATAAAAGAAATGAAACCGGCAAAAATAACATATACCGCCGGAGAGTTCAAAATTGCAAAAGCACAGAAAGGCGGGCGGCTGAGACCGGCCGCAGCGCTGAAAAACGCGGGAAGCGTCCTCGCGAATTTATCCGAAGAAGAAATAAAAATTGAATTTGAACGCATCCCTCCGCCAATAACAGCCGAAGATTTATCGGTTTATTTTGATACAATAACAGCCGCATTAAAAAGATCAATCAAAATACAATATGGATTTGTATCATTTACTTTTATACCGCGGGTGCATTTGAACGCAATTTATTATCAAAAAGAATACGGGGCAAAAAACGGCGAGAACTTAAAAATAAAATTGGATCCGGAACAAATAACAAAATCTTTCATTGCGCAAATAACACAAACAATAAACAAAAAAACATCACCGATTAAAATCCATAAAGATTCCACCGGCAAAATAATTTTTGAAGGTAAAAGTGAAAAAGGAGAAGAAGTAAACGTCGATCAACTTATGGCGCTGATGGAAATAGCGATCAACGAAAATGTGCAAGCGGTAAAAATCCCCGTGGAAGAAACTCCGCCGGACGTGATGGCGTCGCAAGAATTACAGGATATGGGAATAAAAGAATTAATCGGGGTCGGGCATACTTCTTTTTATAAATCTCCCGCGAACAGAGTGCATAATATAAAAGTGGGGCTTGCAAAATTCAACGGAGTGATGATGTCCCCGGGAGAAGAATTTTCATTCAATAAAACTCTCGGGAAAGTGGACGCGGGCACGGGGTATCTTAAAGAATTGGTTATAAAACCGGAAGGAACCGTGCCGGAATACGGAGGCGGGCTGTGCCAAGTTTCGACAACAATGTACAGAGCCGCAATCTACACGGGTTTGCCGATAATCGAAAGATCACCGCATTCATATGCGGTTACGTATTATTCTCAAATCGGAGGGCACGGGCTCGACGCCACAGTCTATCCGGGCGCACATGATTTAAAATTCAAAAACAATACACCCGCTTATATTTTGATCCAGGCATACGTTGAGGGCATGGAAGCTTATTACAAATTTTACGGCACTTCAGACAAAAGAAAAGTGGAGCTCGACGGCCCATATTTGAGCAATTTTAGAAGTTCCGGAGGAAAAGAAATTATAAAAACAACAAATCTTAAACCCGGCGAAAGAAAACAAATAGAATCATCCGGCAAAGGATTTGACGCGATATGGTACAGAACAATCACACTCGCGGATGGCACATCCGCAAAAGAAAAAATATTCAGCTCATACCGTGCGACAGCGGATAGATTTTTGGAAGGAGCGGAAGAAACGCCGGTTGAACCGCAAATGCCGCCGGAATCGATAAAAACGCCGGAATTTAAAGACTGAAATACGCCCGCCGATACTCCCCGTCGCTTGCTGTATTCGCTCGCGCTTGCCGGCTCCGCCAACGCATGGCCGTCGCGCCACAAGCCTTTTATTCGCGTTTTTTCCTTGTTTTCAATTTTTTCGAAACAATCCTCACGGCCGGATTTTTCTTATCTATTTTAAAAGCCTGATCAATCAATTCCTGCGCGCGGGAAAAATTTCCGAGCGATATATATACATCGGCGAGAGTGGCGCTGTATTCAGCGTTGTTATCCAAAGAAATAGCCCTGTTGATATTTTCAATCGCACCGTCAAAATTACCCATTTCATGCAAAACCTTCCCCAAATTCATAAATCTGCGCGGATTTTGCGGGTCAAGATCCGCGGCTTTCGTATAAGCCTCACAGGCATCATTAAGTTTTTGCTGTTGATATAGGGAATTTCCCAAGTTGCTGTAGATTACGGCATCCGCGCATTTCAATTCTATCAATTTTTTATATATCGCCTCAGCTTTTGCGGCATATCCCTTTTTGAGATAAATCAATCCAAGATTCAAATTAGCCTCGATGTTGTTTTCATCAAAAGACAAAACTTTCACGTAATTTTTTTCCGCGCTGTCCGCATCTCCTCTCTTTTTAGCGGCTTCGGCCTTTTCCATAGCGTTTTTCAAATCTTTTTTATTAGTTTTGTTAAGCTGCGGTTTTGAAGATTCATCCGCAAGCGTGATAGCCGGGCAGTGCATTGCCGCTGAGGCGGAATTTTCTATTGGAATTTTTTGCCTTGCGGCTGCTGTGCCAAAATATCGTTTGCTGAATCGTACATGAAAATAACCCGCGCCATATTTTTTTCTTATAAAAATAATACATATACCCAAAGCCGAACAAATCAATATCAAGTAATAAATAAACATAATATATTAAATTATCTCGGTGCTGTCTTCCGTCGGCACGGTTCCTTCCGCGGGTTCCGGGCTTTTTATGACGCACTTGATTTCTTTATCCGAAATAATCGCATATTTCCCGTTCTCAAAAATAACTTTTATTTTTCTGTTTAAAACATCAAGACCCATAACCTCGGCTTTTCCGTCTTTTGTTTCTATGATGCTCCTTATCGACGGGAGACCTTCTCTCATGCGTTTGTATTCTTCGACCTCGTATCTTAAACAACACAACAACTTACCGCATATTCCGGATAATTTTGACCCACCTTTCCCTTCAAGCCCCTGTATCCTTACAATATCCATTGTAATGCTTGCGAGTTTGCGCATCCAACTTTTACAGCATATTTCTTTGCCGCATTTTCCGCATCCTCCTTTTATGCGAGCCCTGTCTCGCGGCCCAACCTGATGGAGATGAATTTGTTTTTTGAATATAGACGCGAGTTTTTTAACCAATTCCCTAAAATCAATACGTTCATCCGCGGTAAATAAAAAAGCAAGCCTTTTCCCGTCAAAAGAATAACTGGCATCAAAAACATCCATGGTGAGATTAAGCGCCTCGATTTGTTGTTGGCATAAATCCATCGCTTCTCTGTGTCTATCGCCATGAGACTCAATTTTTTGAATATCATGCGAAGTGGCTTTTCTTAAAACAACAAAATTTTCCGGCGTGGTTTTCTGATCGGGAGAAACCGAACCTGAGGTAAAATGCACGACTCTGCCGGCGTCTTCCGCTCCTTCCTCGTTTCTAAAAATAATAATATCATTGACTTCAAAATCCGCGCTTTTTTCAACCAGAATCTCTATAATATTTTTTTTGAAAAAAGAAATAACATTCGCATGAGTTTTTGCGTTTGTCGTCATATGCTTAACATTAAATTCTCCAAAGCGAGCTTGGCGTTAATATTATGTTTTAAAAGAGAATTTGTATAGTCTATTTTATCCAAAATTTTCAAATATTCCCCGCACACATTTCCTTGCAACATTCTGCTTCTTATAATATGGCTTAAAATATCCAAAATATCGCCTACCTTCCGCGGATTGCCTTCAGCCTCTTTTACGTAAACAAATCTGTCGAAAATTCCGCCATGATCCAAAAATCTCTGCAAATCGTTATACAAAGTTCTGTAATAAGAAATAAGCTGCGGGTCATTCATCAGGTCAAAAGCAACGCCCGGTTTTCCAAGAGAAAATTTGCTTATTTGCAGAATGACGTCCGCGTCCGTATCGGGATAAAGTTGAGTTAAATGGTCTATCAAAGTTTCATCGGGGCAATGATGAAATTTTAAAATCCTAACGCGTGAAAGAATCGTCGGCATAACGCGCTTTGGATAAATTGCGGTAAGAAGAAAAATTGTATTTTGCGGCGGTTCTTCGAGGGTTTTCAACAGGCAATTCCCCGCTTCTTCCGTCATGCGTTCAATATTTTCCGCAATAAAAATTTTATATTTGCTTTGCGCGCTCATATTCAACCGGCTGATAACTCCGCGCACCTCCCCTATTTTTATGGATTCGTTGTTATCGCGAAAAACAATGGTATCGGGATGTGAATTCTTTTCTATTTGAATACAGATTCCGCATGTGTGGCAAAAATCATTTTCGCACTGCAAAATATGAGCAAAAGTTTTCGCAACCGTAAATTTGCCAACTTTTTCCGGCCCCGCAAACAAATAAGCATGCGCGACATTATTTGAAACTATGTCGTTTTCAAGATTTTGAGTTAAACGTTCATGCCCGATAATTCTCCATTTATATCTCATAGGTCGTTGAAGCTATCTATTCGCGTCGTACGACGCCATCCCCGCCCGCTATTCTATTTTTTGCCATATCTTTTCCTGACGGGCCAAAACCTTCTTCGCCGTCTCCGGATGCCGCATAATGCGTTCAACGAGGCGTTCCAATCTTACTCGGTTTTGAGACCCTTTTACAAGCACAATATCGCCGGATTTTATCAGGTCCACGGCATAAGCGGCCGCCTCTTCGCTTTTGTCAAAAGAGCGCACATGCGTTTCCGGCATTTCATTTTTAATTGCTTCTTCCGCGCTGATCTTTGCGTAATCGCCAACAGTTATAAAATAATCAATAATATCGGTTGCGTAATCCCCGATTTTTTTATGATATTCCTCCGCCCTTTTGCCGAGCTCATTCATATTCCCAAAAATGAATATTTTTCTGCGTCCGCTATTCCTCCCTCCTCCGGAAACTTCTTTTAAAGCATCAAGCGCCGCGACTACCGATTCGGGAGAAGCATTGTAAGAGCTATCTATTATTGTTGAGCCTTTTATTCCTTCCAAAACATTCATTCTCCCCGGCGCCAGAGAAAAATTCGCTAAAGCTTCTTTTATTTCGTCCAAATGCATCCCGCTTTCAAAACCGCAAATAATAGCCGGCAAAACGGAACTCACATGATGTCCGCCGATAACAGGCATAAAAATACGCGAATTTACATTCCCGTGATTAACGTCAAAAGACGTACCGTTTAAATCAGTTTTAATATTTCCGATTTTTACCTTCGTGTTTTCACCCGTTCCATACCATATAATTTTTGGCTTCTTTAAGCCGGCCAAACGCCTAACGAAAGGATCGTCCATGTTTAAAATCGCATAACCTTCCGGATGCATATTGCTCACGATTTTGCTTTTTTCCTCAAAAATTTCATCAAGACCTTTAAACTGCCCTTCGTTTAAATGAATGGGTTTTATATTTGTGAGAACGGAAACGTGCGGTTTAACGATTTTTAACAAAATTTCCATATCACCCGGTTTATCAACGCCCATTTCAAGCACAAAATAGTCGACTTTATCGCGCTTTATAAACGCGTTCCAAAAAGCCTTTGTGAGATTTTTAATCCACATCGGCGCGGAAGAAAAACCCGCATCAATTCCAAGAATTGCCATAGGCAAACCAAAATCCGTATTGTAACTTTTCTTACTGGCAATCACGCGGTATTTGCTTGATAAAACTTTTGCAACCGCATCTTTAACCGTTGTTTTACCCGCGCTTCCGGTGATACCGATTATTTTCGCGTTTTTTGATCTTTTAAGTTTTACCCGCGCGAAACCGGCAAGCAAACGAAAAACAAGGTTTTTTATGAAGTTTTTCATGATATTTACAGCTTGAATATAGCATTTTTTGACTTATTAATTCAATATCCTTTAAGGCGTATAATAAAATTATGAAACAAGTTTTGTTTACAGTCTACGGCCGCGTCCAAGGAGTTTTTTTCAGAGCAGGGACTCAAACCCGTGCGCTTGAGCTTGGGGTTAAAGGCTGGGTTAAAAACAATGAAGATGGTTCCGTTTCAATCTGCGCGCAAGGCAATTCCGCTGCGCTTGAAAAATTTATAGAATGGTGCAAAACCGGCCCGCTCGGCGCAAAAATTATACGCATAAAACAAAAAAAACAACGTCCGACTCCCGCGCTCGACGGCTTCAAAATTATTTATTAGAGCTTTCTTCCACGAGCGCCTTAAACGTTCCCGGTTCAGCAACCGCCAAATCCGCCAAAACTTTTCTATCCAACAAAATCGCCCGCTTGGTCAGACCTTCAATAAATCTGCTGTAGTTCACGCCGTTTGCGCGGCATGCCGCCTGTATACGCGTGATCCACATTCGTCTCATCTCTCTTCTTCTATGTCTGCGTCCGATATAAGCGTTTGTTCCCTGTTTCATTACCGCTTCTTTGGCTTTGGAGTATCTTTTTCCGCGCGGTCCTCTGAAGCCTTTTGCGGCCTTTAAAATTTTAGTGTGTCTTTTATGCGTATTTATTCCTCCCTTTACCCTTGTCATATTTATAGATTATAAATTATTTGGTAGAAGACTTCTGATTTCCGAAACATCGGAATCATGCGCAACAACACCTTTTCGGAATGATCGTTTTTGCCTTTTTGACTTGCCGAAAAGAAGATGATTTTTACACGGTTTTTTAAATATCATTTTTTTCTTTGCCGTGAATTTGATTCTTTTTTTTGCTCCGCTGTGTGATTTCTGCTTCATTTGAGTGGCGTTAAAAACATTATTAATTGGTGTCCTTGTCTTTTTGGCGATTCATCCAGTTTGGCGATATCCTGAAGTTTTGTGTAGAAATCTTCCATCTTTTTTCTCCCCAAGTCAATATGAGTCATTTCCCTTCCCCTGAAAATCATTGTTATTTTCACCGCGTTTCTTTCCGTTAAAAACTTTTTCGCTTGATTTACTTTAACTTCTATATCGTGCGCTCCGGTTTGGAATCCAAGGCGAACGCCTTTGACTTCCGTTTGTTTATGCATTTTTCTCTGCTTCGTCTCCAGTTTTTGCTGATGATACAAATATTTTCCGTAATCCATCAGTTTGCAGATTGGAGGTCTTTCATTCGGAGCGACTTCACACAGATCGTATCCCTTCTCTCGCGCGATTTGCAAAGCCTTTTCAGTAAACATTTCCCCAAGCATTTCGCCATTTTCATCTATAAGTCGTACCGGCGAAAGCCTGATTTGATTATTTATCCTTAAATGTTTTGGTATAACAAATTGGTTAAATTCAGCTTAAGCGTGAAAAATAATACTGAAAAAAGGTTGTAAAGTCAATTTTTGTATTGTATCACAGTTAAGTTTCCATTGTAGATTAAATTT
>CAZNCD010000001.1:18883-26363 GCA_964571575.1 uncultured Candidatus Peribacteria bacterium | reverse complement strand
GGGCATCGAATTTGTCGAGGATTGAGACGATTCGTTCTTGTTCGGCGAGGGGTGGGAGGGGGGTTTTGAATTTTGAATATTGAGAAATCCAGTGACGAGTATGATCTGACGGAACATAATGTATACATCTCATTGCAAAATATATGAATCTAAAATTCACATTGGCATCTTTTTTAACTCGCAACATTTTCATCGCAGAAGATTTAACTTTAAATTCAAAATCTACCCAATGAAATGAAGTAGTGAAATCATCAAAAATAATTACAGGATCCTCTTTACTCGCTTTATATATTCCATCAGATTCGTTGGTATAACCAAGAATAAAGCTCAGTCCAGCTGTTAAAACCGGCGTTTTATGAACGTTGTCATATTCAGTAGATTTAACAATATATTTGGTTGGTTGCTCATAATTCAAAACTTCACCCAACTCTTTAAACTCCACACCGTTAGGGCAGAGTTCTGAGATTATTTTTTTAATTTTTGATTGGTTGTTTGTCATATTATATTTCACCCATTTTATGAGCTAACTGAGTCTCTTCATCTTGGCTTTCTAACCACAGATCAAAGTCTGATTTCTGTTCAGTTGTATTTTGGCCAATGATCTCCAGTACGGGTTTTTCTATATTTACATCAATAAATTTGATGCCATGATTGTCTTCAAAGAATTTCAAAACACTTTCTACATTCATTGGATTTTTCATATTAATACTTTAGTTAGTTCCTTCAATCTCCGCCACAATCTCATCAATCTCCGTCCTCAGCTCATTCTGCCTAGCCACCATCTTGGCGATCTTTTCGTTGAGTTCGGTAATATCCACCACCTCTCGAGTATCTTCCCCCACAACATAGCTTGATACGGCTATATTGTAGTCATTTTCTTCAATGGTTTTGTTATCAACGAGTTTGGCAAAATATTCTTTATCGTTTCGTTTGGTAAACGCTTCCAGAATCTTGGTGCGATTGGCGTCGCTGAGCTTATTTTTGTTTCCACCGCGTACAAACTCGGCAGAAGCATCAATGAAAAGTGTTTTGTTGTCTTTTTTGCTCTTCTTGAGAACGATAATACAGGTGGCAATGGTGGTGCCAAAAAAGAGGTCGGGTGGAAGCTGAATCACTGTATCGATGTAGTTATTGTCGACGAGATATTTTCGAATCTTTTGCTCCGCGCCACCACGATAGAGAACACCTGGAAATTCAACAATCGCCGCTGTTCCGCTGGTAGAAAGCCATGAAAGCATGTGCATGGTAAACGCAAGGTCTGCTTTACTCTTTGGTGCCAGTACTCCGGCCGGTGAAAAGCGTGGATCATTGATAAGGAGCGGGTTTGCGTCACCCTCCCATTTGATGGAATAGGGCGGATTGGAAACTATGGCATCAAACGGTTCGTCGTCCCAATGTTTCGGGTCTGTTAGGGTATCACCGTGTGCAATATCAAAATTATTATAGTTGATGTCATGGAGGAACATATTGATACGGCAGAGGTTGTAGATGGTGAGACTTATTTCCTGTCCAAAAAAGCCTTGCCGAATATTTTCTTTGCCGAGCACTTTAGCAAATTTGAGAAGCAAAGAGCCAGATCCACAAGCGGGATCGTAAACCTTATTTACTTCTTTTTTGCCAACTGTTGTGATTTCTGCCAAAAGCTCGCTAACTTCCTGTGGAGTGAAAAATTCTCCGCCAGACTTACCAGCGGTTGAAGCATACATCGTCATAAGAAACTCATAAGCATCACCGAAGGCGTCTATAGTGTTATCGGTATATTCACCGAGACGAAGGCCGCCAATGGCTTCCATAAGTTTGGCTAGTCTTTTGTTGCGATTTTCTACTGTGCTTCCTAATTTATTGGAATTCACATCAAGATCATCAAAGAGACCTTTGAGATCAGATTCGCTCTCTGTGCCTTTTGCGGAATTTTCGATATTTCGGAAAACCGCAGCCAGAGTTTCATTGAGGTTTGCATCATTGCGGGCATTTTTGCGAACATTTACAAAAAGTTCGCTTGGTAAAACATAAAATCCTTTTTCTTTCACGGTGTCGGCACGTCCAAATTCAGCCTCTTTGTCAGAGAGATTTGCATAGTCAAAGTCTTTGCCACCGTTGCGCCGTTCGTCCTCATTGATATAGCTTGTGAGATTTTCGCTTATAAATCGGTAAAAAAGCATCCCCAGAACATATTGCTTGAAGTCCCAGCCATCTACGGAACCACGCAGATCATTGGCAATCTGCCAAATGGCGCGATGTAGCTCGGCGCGTTCTTGTTCTTTAGATGTGTTTGAATTTGTCATAATAATTATTTGATTAAATCATCTACTCCAACCTCAAGGGCAGAAGCAATTTTGAGCAATGTATCAATTGTAGGGTTTGTATTTACGCCCGATTCAATCTTGGCAATTGTATTAAGAGACAAATCAGCTAATTTTGATACCTTTTCAAGAGAGTAATTTTTTTCTTTTCTGATGCGTTTTAAGTTTTCAGCAATTGAATTATTGGATTTGTTTGACATTTGTAAATTTAAGATTTACTATTTTAATGTTAAACTTTAAATATAATAAGTTTATTCTTTATATCGCAATCTTAATGAAAAGTACAACCATAATCAATAAAACAATTTCAAACCGCCCCGAAAAAGGCGGCTCTTTGAGGCGGGAAGGCAAAAAGGTGGGGGTATGGGGGAGGAATTTTTGCCTTCCCGCCCTTCTTCCCTTTGGTTTGGCACATACATCTCACACGCGCCGCCCGAGAGGGGGCGGGCGGCGCGGCCGCGAGCTTCTTAGGAAGCTCTTTCATTTAATTGTATTTCTCTTTAAAATAAGTCCGAACTTCTGTATAGAAGGACAGCCAACTCGGATATTGCGTTTTTTCCGCGGATTTTTGGTATGGAATTTGCAGGCGGCAAGCCACTTTTTGCCGCCTGAGCTAAAAGTTCGTTTGCGCGGAGCGCAAAGTTCAGTGCAATGGTACGATAATTTTACCATTGCAACTGAACAGCCGATTTTTTGCATTTCGCCAAAGGCGAAACTTACAAATTTTCGGAAAGAAAGTGACAATTTTTCCGTGCTTCGCACGGTTTGCCCAAAAGCGATAACCACTAACTACTTATGAAGTATTTTTTGTATGCAAGAAAATCAACGGACGAAGAAGATAGACAAGTTCTTTCGATAGAATCTCAACTGGCCGAGTTGCATGAATTTGCCCGAAAAGAGAATCTGGAAATAGCAAAAGAATTTATAGAAAGCAAAACAGCAAAGACTCCTGGCAGACCTATGTTTAACGAGATGATTTCTTTAATGGAAACAAATAACGAAAAGGTCGGAATTTTAGCGTGGCATCCTGACAGACTGGCTCGAAACTCGATAGATGGGGGCAAAATCATTTATCTTGTAGATACTGGAAAGATCGAAACGCTAAAATTCCTTACTTTCTGGTTTGATAACACACCGCAGGGCAAATTCATGCTCAATATCGCTTTTGGGCAAAGTAAATATTACGTTGATAGCCTTTCGGAGAATGTAAAAAGGGGCATACGCCAAAAATTAAGACGCGGAGAGTGGCCGGCTCTTGCTCCTCCGGGATATTTAAACAATCTAAGAACTCATACAATTATAAAAGACCCGGCAAGAGCGGCCACAATAAAAAAGCTATTTTTGGCGTATGCCGAAGGTAATCACTCGCTCGAATATTTACAAAAATTGTCACTTTCTTTTGGCTTGGTGAGCCGATATGAAAACAAGCCACTTGCTATCTCCAAGATTCAGAAGATGTTGAAAAATCCATTCTATTATGGAGTATTTATCCATAAAGAAGAAATGTATCAGGGCAGTCACGAACCAATTATTTCAAAGCAACTTTTTGACAAGGTGCAGCGGGTAATGGAGCAGAGAGGCAAACCGCGAAAAGCAAAAGAAAAGTTGGCTTTTGCTTTTCGTGGAACATTCAATTGCGGTGAGTGCGGCCGCTCAATCACAGCCGAAAAGAAAATCAAGAAATCAGGCCGCACTTACACCTATTACCGCTGCACCAAAAAGAATGTTGTTTGCAATCAAAAATATCTGGAAGAACAACCACTCGTTGAGCAAATCAATGAGCTTTTTCAAAAAGTTGCTTTGAATGATGATTTAAAAGACAAATTTCTTGGAGAATGGCAAAAGGACTATAAAAATGCACAAACTGAGAAACCTTCCGCCCAAAATCTCAAACCAGAACTGAAAAATCTTGAAGAAAAGCAAATGCGCCTCCTAGACGCATACCTTGAGCAAACAATAAGCGAAGAAGAATACACCAAAGCCAAAGAAAAAATCATCAACTCCAAAATAGACCTCAAAGAAAAGCTCAATTTTGGGCGGAAGGGAAATAATTGGCTCGAACCATTTAAAGAATGGATTTTATCGGCTCACCAAGCCGTTCGCTACGCGAACACCGAAAATTTGGAAGAGAAGCGAAGCTTCTTGCAAAAAATCGGCTCGAACTTTCAGCTCAGGCGGCAAAAAGTGGCTTGCCGCCTGCAAATTCCATACCAAAAATCCGCGGAAAAAACGCAATATCCGAGTTGGCTGGGGATGAGGGATTCGAACCCCCGATATCGCCTCCAGAGGGCGATGCCTTACCGCTTGGCCAATCCCCAAAAAACATCATTATTTTACCACATTGCCAGCAATAATTTTTTCGACCTCATTTGTAATCTCCAGAATTTTTCCGTGCGGACTTGGAACTTTATAATCGCACAAATCGGACTCGGAAATCTCTTTTCTCGCGCTTTCCATCCGCCTGTTGATTTCTTCCTCACTCATAGCGCCGCGTTTTAAAATCCTCGCTTTAAGTTCATCAAGATTTTCAACAAGCAGAAATACGGAAACCAGATTCTGCGGCGGCACACTTTGTTTTATTGATTTAAATCCCTGAATATCAACCTCGCGTACAACAATTTTTCCTTCCGAAAGCGCCATAAAAATAGGCTTCCGCAAAGTTCCGTAAAAATTCTTTTTGTGTACTTCAGCCCATTCCAAAAATTCACCCGCATCAAGATCGCGTTTAAATTTTTCCTCGGATATAAAACGATAAACAATACCGTCAATTTCACCGGCGCGCGGAATACGCGTTGTACACGAAATTGGGAAAACCCATTCCGGATGCCGATGTTTCAATTCTTCAATAACAGTCCCCTTTCCCGAACCCGAAGGCCCGACAATCAGAACCAATTTTCCAATCAAATCCATAGACACATTATAAAGACTACCTCCGTCCCTCTCAACTGCCTCCGTCCCCATCAGCTTGCAATCATCTCAAGGATTTGTTATAATATTAAGATTTAGTCGCAGAATTCCCTCACTTTTTGCGATTGAATCAAAAAGGCGCAAGCCTCAAAAACAAAAACAAAAACCAATGGGGGACACAGCCGCTCGAAAACGATCTTTAGAATTTTTAATCATTTTCTAAAGATTAAGTAGGGCGGCTTTTTTTGGCCGAATTTAATTGTTAACAAATCATAACCGCCACCGTACCGCCCAAAACAACTTTTTAAAACGGCAAATCTTCAACATTGATTTCTTCATCCGCTCCAACCGGAGCAATTGACTCTTCTTTTGGAACCGCTTTGTGCTTTCTCGCTGAAACATCAACGGATTTTTGCGGCGCTTCTTCGATTGAAGTTTCAACCGGAACAGAATCTTCCGCTGGAACAAAACCGCCACCCGCACCCGCGGGTTTTCTATCCAACATAATCATATTGTCGGCGATTATCTCCGTTCTTTGGCGCTTAACCCCGTCCTGGCCTTCCCAATCGCGCGTTTGGATTCTGCCTTCAATGTAAACCTTGCTCCCCTTTTTCAAATATGTTGAACAAATTTCCGCCAGTTTTCTCCACGCGACAATATTGTGGAATTCCGCTTTTGTCTGACGAATCCCCTGCGAATCCGTCCATGTAAAATTTGTCGCAAGACCAAAATTCGCGACCATTGTCCCGTTTGCGGATTGACGCACTTCCGGATCGCGCGTTAAATTCCCGATCAGCTGAGCTTTGTTTAATGACATTGCCATAGGTATTTTGGTTAAAAATTCGGTAGAACTATACTACAAGCGCGTTCAATATTCAATCAAAAATCCGCCGAATCCGTCCGTAACAACAACTTTGCCGCGATACCTGACTCGAACATGCTTTTCACCGATATGACCGTGAATAACGCCGTTTTGTATTTCATCAATATCAATACTGCAAACCCCGGGATTTATATCCGGAACAAATTTCATTTCCGGTGCCGCGCTATAAAACACGGCATTTCTGCCAATCGCATACCCAAGCAAACCGTATGTTATTATACTGATGATAAAAATAACAATATACGCGGCTGTTTTGTGTTTTTCAAAAATTTCCATGGATAAAAATTTATATATATTTGTACTTGGACGATTGCCGGAACTCGGAGCAGCGGAATTGCAAGCGCTTCTTGCGACCGGCGAATGCGCTGAATCATCAGACGGAATCGCTTTACTAAGCCTTTCACAACCTCTCGATAATTCTCAAAAAACTCTTGATATACTCGGCGGAACAGTCAAAATCGGACAGGTTTTCGACTCGATTTCTCTGCCTGCAAAAAATCTTACGGACGACGCAGGACAAAAAATTGCTAATCGGATTTTAGAAAAATTTTCTTTACACAAATCAAAAATAAATTATGGAATAAGCGCGTACAATATACGCGCCAATCATGAAAATCTTTTAAAAAATTTATTAAAAAATGTTAAACGCTGTCTCGCCAAAAACGGAAAATCTTCAAGATTCGCGAATAATGATTTCAAAAATGTGCACAACGTGGTCGCCGCGGGGCTGATTAAAAAAGGCGCGGAAATTCTCATCGCGCAATCTGACTCAAAAATATTTCTCGCGGAAACAGCCGCGGTTCAGGATTTTAAATCATATGAACTGCGCGATTACGACCGTCCCGGACGCGACATAAATTCCGGCATGCTCCCGCCAAAAATCGCGCAAATAATGATAAATCTGGCTGGTCTGCGCGGATTTGACGGCGCACGAAAAACCGCATGCGCGCCAAAAACGCAATCCCGCACACCGTTCACAATTTACGACCCCTTTTGCGGCAGCGGAACAATCTTGCAAGAAGCGCTTCTCGCCGAATTTGACGTGATCGGATCGGACATAGATGCGACGGCAGTTTCAAATTCCGAAAAAAATCTAAAATGGCTGATCTCACAATATCACCTTGCTAATGCGCATTCTCGCGTTTTTAAAAAAGACATCGCGGAGTTAAAGTCCATTGACCTCCCCGAAAAAATCAATGCGATAATTTCCGAATCATATCTCGGCCCGCGCTTAACACGCTCTCTGCCGCCGGAAGAAGCTCGCAACACAATCACAAAACTTGAAAATTTATACATCGGCGCTCTTAAAAAAATCAAAGAATTGCGACTTGCCTGCCCCGTAATTTTCGCGATCGCCGCATTTAAAATGCGCGATGATAATTATATT
>CAZNCD010000001.1:3167-18783 GCA_964571575.1 uncultured Candidatus Peribacteria bacterium | reverse complement strand
CTGCCCCGTAATTTTCGCGATCGCCGCATTTAAAATGCGCGATGATAATTATATTTTCGCGGAAAATTTCCCGCTCACAGCGCAAAAACTTGGATTTGAACTCAAACCGATGACAAATTCCACGCGCAAAAGTCTGATTTATGACCGCCCGGACCAATTTGTCGCAAGAGAAATATTCCGTTTTCAACTAAAATAATTTGAAAAAATTCGCAACGCAAGTATAATTTCCCTGTCCTTTGATACTCCCGAGTAGCTCAGTGGTAGAGCAACCGGCTGTTAACCGGTGGGTCGTCAGTTCGAAACTGACCTCGGGAGCCAAATTCTACGGCTGCAACGCATCTTCAATCCTTCCGTCAATCGAAATCGCAACTTCTTTCACGTTCGAAAACTGTTTTAAAGTCTGCGTTATCTGGCTGCGAATCGCACCGACTCTGCATGAACCGCCGACCGCGCGCTCCATCTCCGCGTCAAAATCGATTTTCGCAATGCCATTTTCAATCACAAGTTTTTGGATTTTCACGCCCGGATTTATATTCGTTATATAGTTCTGCGCTTTCTCTTGTTCGGTGGGACCTTTCAACAATTCCTCCATTGCGGCGCGCGCGACGACCGCGGTCTTCGGAATCTCTCTCTCAACCGGAAAAACTTTAACACATGTAAATTCAGGATCAAGTTTTGAATTATTAAAATAAATTTTTATTTTTGTGGTCTCGACCTGCGCGACACCACCGTCCCC
The DNA here is from genome assembly GCA_964571575.1 of uncultured Candidatus Peribacteria bacterium. Taxonomy (GTDB): domain Bacteria; phylum Patescibacteriota; class Gracilibacteria; order UBA1369; family UBA12463; genus UBA12463. The sequence continues at coordinate 18,047 of CAZNCD010000001.1, read as the reverse complement.
GGTCATTGACAAAATAAAAATATCGTATTATTTTAATTCTCCTAATAATTAATAATATGGAAGCTGAAATCCAAATTTTTCCGCTGCAGCCGCCAGAATCAATTCAGGAATTATTGAATTCAATCCGTCTTAATCCGGCTACGGAAGAAATGGACCCGCATAAACAAGAAGCAGCCGCATATATCAAAGAAAATAGAGATTCCATTGTCACGCTGATAAAAAATCAAACCGATTATTGGACGCGCATTCTTGAATCTCTCAAAGCAAGCGTCAACGACAAAAAACCAAAACCCTTAGATGCAGTGATTGAGCATGGTAATTTTCTAATAATCTGCAAAACAATAATATGCAACGGAACAGTACGCGCTTGTTTAATAACAGTCGTCAATAAACAGTGGGGCAAAGAAAGATTAAGATATATACAAGAAATTTTCAATTCGGATGACCTCTCGGAAAAAGATAAAGCGCAGGATGTTTTTCCCGTAGAATTGCTTGCGAAAAGGCTTGGGATTCAGGAAAAAAGAAGCTTTCAAATCACTCAAACTTTCGATCCAAAACCAGAAGAAAAATACTACGGCGTAAAAATAGACGGAAGAATAAAAGAACTCGTGAGGCTTTTGAATGAAATGGGAATTAAAACCGTCGAGGCATGCCTGGGCCACAGGCTCGGAATGTATAACCGGCCTTATATTATGTTCGAAGAAAATCATCTGACGCATTTAACCGCTCTTTTACTGGCGTTGGAAAATGCGGGCGGCGCAAAATGGAGAATAAAACCGCACAAGGATGAATTTGTAAAATATATTTCCTTGGTGCCTGCTCCAAATATCTCGCTCGCTAAAGCCCATACGGATATAGATACGCTCACAAATTTTCTAATCGAAAAAACCAGCCAACATGCCACGGAAAGATTAACGCCAATTGAAATAGCGCACAGAATAAGACGTGCAATATTTGATGCTCTTGATTTATAATAAACGCGTAAGAGAAATCGTTTAACACAGTCTTTTATGTTGTGGGGGAAATCACGCAAAAAAGAGGAAGAATTTTTAAAAGTCTACGACGAAAACGCGGACGGAATTTTCAGACATTGTTATTTCCGCATGAATGACAGAGAAAGAGCCCGCGAATTAATGCAGGAAGCGTTCCTTAAAACATGGATATACATATCGAAAGGCGGAGAAATAGAAAACCTGAAAGCGTTTCTGTATAAAGTCGCGAATAATCTTGTGATAGACGAATTTAAAAAGCGCAAGGAATTAAAACTGGAGGAAATGGCGATGAGAAAAATAAGCGATGGAAGCGACCTGCGGGAACGCTCGCACACAAATATCGAAACGGAAGAAGCGATAAAAATAATCAACGGACTCGGAACAAAATATCAAAAAATCGTAATAATGAAATACATAGATGATCTATCAATCAAAGAAATAGCGGATATACTCGGGAAAACCGAAAACAACATATCGGTCAGATTGCATCGCGCGCTGAATCAACTCAAAAAAATCATGAATTATGAACAAAGAATTTGAGGAAAAAATACAGGAAACGAAAAAAATAAAACTCACGGAAGAGGAAAAATTGCACGCCAAAAACGCGCTGATCGCATTGATGGGAAAACACAAAAAACCATCGATTTTCGCGCAGGCGTTCGGCTCAGTAAAATTCATACTGAAGCCCGCGTATATCGTGATTTTCATATTTATCGCGGGCGGAACCGGAACCGCTTTTGCGGCGGAAACAAGCCTGCCGGGAGACGTTTTGTATCCGATAAAAACCGGCGTTGTCGAAGAAATACGCGAAGTATTTACGTTTACCGACGAACAAAAAGCCGTGTGGACGGCGCGGCGCGCGGAACGAAGACTTGAAGAAATGCAAAAGCTCGAAGAAAAAAATCAGCTCAAACAAGAAATCATTGAACGCGTAGAAAACAATTTTCAGCGGCACGAGGAAAAAGTTGATTCGCTCATAAGAAAACTGGAAGAAAACAACAATCCAAACGCCGCGAAAATAAAAGTAAGACTTCAAAATTCAATTGAAGTCCATAAAGAAATGCTCAAAAGACTGGAGGATAAAAAACAACGGTTGGAGAAAAAATCAACGGAAAAATTTGAAAAATTGGAAAAGCCAAAAAATCCGGAGAATCCTGAAAAACTAAAGAAGCCGAAAAATCCCGCAAACCCAACCAAAAATCCCGAAAAAATCAATAAGCCGCCTCAAGATAACACCTCTCACAATAAATTTTCTCCGGACGCGAAAGAGAATAAGTAGTCCTCACGTCTACGCCGCACTAATCACAATTACCGCAATCTTAACAAATAATTTCAATAACGCCGATATTCTGCTAATATAAAATAAATTTTTAACCCTCTTCCCATGAACGAAAACATGAAAAACGTTTTTTATTTCGCGCTTATCGCATTTCTCGGATTCACCGTTTATATCGGAATCAGTTTTGTCGGCGCTTATTCAAAATCAATCCAGCCGTCATCATTCAGAAGCTTTTCCGTGAGCGCGGAAGGCAAATCCGTTTCAGTGCCGGATGTCGCAGAATTCTCATTCAGCGTTATCACTGAAGGGAAAAAAGACGTCGCGGCAATCCAAAAAACAAACACCGAAAAAATGAACAAAGCGATTGGATTTTTGAAAGAAAATAAAATCAATCCAAAAGACATAAAAACCGAATCATACGATTTATCGCCGCGATACCAATATTATGAATGCACAGCCGGCGGCGTATGTCCACCCGCAGAAATTGTCGGCTATACTCTAACGCAAAGCGTCGAAGTAAAAATAAGGGATTTTAATAAAATCGGGGATGTGATTTCCGGAGTTGTTAAAAACGGTGCGAACAGCGTGTCTCAATTGAATTTCACAATTGATGATCCGACAAAAGTACAAGACGCCGCGCGCGAAGAAGCAATCAAAAAAGCCCAAGAAAAAGCAAAAGCAATCGCACGTGCCGGAGGATTTGATATGGGAAGATTGCTTTCAATAGAAGAAGGCGGTGGTGTTCCTTCTATTATGCCGATGTATGATTACGCAAAAGGCGGCGGAATGGAAAAAGCTATGGCCGTACCAACGCCGGCAATAGAACCCGGCTCAAAAGAAACGCGGGTCACGGTCACGCTGAAATACGAAATAGAATAATTGGAAGTTAAAAACCTTAAGTCAATTTTACAATTCACGTTTCGCGGTCTTAACTTTTCTTGTTCTTCAACCTCAGTGAATTCAGAACAACGCTGATGCTTGAAAACGCCATCGCCGCAGAAGCGATAATCGGAGAAAGCAAAATCCCGAAAAATGGATAAAGCGCACCGGCCGCAACCGGTATTCCAACAATATTGTATATAAACGCCCAAAACAAATTTTCTTTGATTGTGCGCATTGTCTGGCGCGAAATTTTAATCGCCATCAAAACTTTTTCGATCTGGCCCTTTATTAAAGTAATATCCGCGGATTCAATCGCAATATCCGTCCCGGTCGCCATCGCAATACCAATATCGGCCTGCGTGAGCGCCGGAGCATCATTTATACCGTCGCCAATCATCGCGACAATCAAACCCTCTTTTTGCAATTCTTTCACCTTCAACAATTTGTCCCCGGGTTTTACCTCCGCGAAAAATTTATGAATCCCAAGCTCGCGCGAAATCGCCTCGGCGGTTTTTTTATTGTCGCCGGTCAACATCACGGGCGTGATACCCATTTGAATCAACGCCAAAACAGTTTCTTTGCTCCCCTCTTTTATCGCATCGCTTATTGCCAAAACAGCGATTATTCCATCGGCACTACCAAGAAAAATTGCGGTCTTGGCTTCACCCACGAATTCATTGTATTTCTTCTCGAGTTCCGCAGAAATTTTGATTTTATTTTTATTCATAAAATCCGCGCTCCCGATAAAATACTTAACGCCGTCAATCGCGCCTGCAACGCCATACCCTTCAACAGCTTGAAAATTATCCACTGTTCGCACGCTTTTTACACCTTGCTCCTCTGCGTATTTACACGCCGCATCGGCAAGAAGATGTTCCGACTTTTTTTCAAGCGAATAAAGCACCGATAAAACTTTCACCTTGTCTTCTTCGGTATAAAAATCCGTTACGGAAGGATGGCCTTTTGTAAGTGTTCCCGTTTTATCAAACATCACCGCATTTACTTTATGCGCGACTTCAAGACTCGAAGCGTTTTTAATTAAAATTCCGTGGCTCGCTCCCTTACCTATCCCAACGATAATCGCAGTCGGCGTCGCAAGTCCAAGCGCGCAAGGACAAGCAATAATAAGAACCGTAATAAAAGAAACAAGAGCGTAATTAAACGCCGGTTCCGGGCCAAACGCATACCATACGATAAATGCGACAATGGCAAGAACAATCACGATGGGTACAAAAATCGAAGATACTGTGTCCGCGAGCTTTTGTATCGGCGCCTTTGAACCCTGCGCATCCTCAACCATTTTGATAATCTGCGCAAGAACAGTATCCGATCCGACTTTCGCAACTTTAAAATTAAAAGAGCCCGTTTTGTTGATTGTAGCGCCGTAAACAAGAGCGCCTTTCTCTTTCATGGCGGGTTTGCTTTCACCGGTAAGCATAGATTCATCAACATACGAATGACCTTCAACAAGCACTCCATCCGTAGCGATTTTCTCACCCGGCTTAACGATTACAATATCTCCAACTTTCAATTCCGAAATATCGATTTTCACTTCTTTGCCGTCACGCAACACATTTGCCTGTTTAACCTGCAAACCCATAAGCTTTTTAATTGCCTCGGAAGTGCGTCCCTTGGCTTTCTCTTCAAGATATCTGCCAAGTAAAATAAGCGTGATGATTATCGCCGCAACCTCAAAATAAACCTGATTGGAAACTTTCATTCCGGCGTTTTCAAAAAATTGCGGATAAAAAACGGCCAACAAAGAAAACGCGTAAGCGCTGCCGGTTCCAACCGCAATAAGAGTATTCATATCAGCGGTTTTATGCTTTAAATTCGACCAAGTTGCTTTGAAAAATTGCGATCCCGCCCAAAAAATAACGGGCGTGGACAACGCGAATTGCAAAATCAAATTCCACTTCATTGAAACAAATGATTCAAGCGCCTCGGATAATGCCGGAAAATAATGCGACATCGCGAAAACAAGCGGAATAAAAGACAATATCGCGGAAACTATAACTTTAATTTTCAACTCCTTGATTTTTACGTCGCGCGCAAATTTTTCTTTGTCCGCAACCCCATTTTCTTCCAAAATCGCTTTATAGCCGGAATCCTCTATCGCTTTTTGAATATTTTCGATGCTGATTTCATTTGAATCAAAATCCACAACCGCCTTGCTGTTGGCAAAACTCGTATCAGCCGAAATAACGCCTTTTGTATCAACAAGGGCACGCTTGACTATTCCCGCGCAATGATCGCTTCCCATACCAACAACTTTAAAAGAAATTCTTTTTATATTCTGATCGTCGTTTTCCAAATCATAATTTCCGGCTTTTTTAACGGCTCCTTCCAAATCTTTAAAACCGGCTTTCTTCTCATCAAACTCAACGGAAACTTTTTCCGAAGAAAAATTTACATACGCGTTCAAAACCCCGGGAATTTTCTTTAAATTATTTTCTATACGTATGGCGCACGAAGCGCAAGACATTCCGTTTATTCTATATGTTTTTTTCATAATATTAAATTTTAACGGTTGTCACCAATCCTGCAAAATATTTATGCGATAATTTTACGTTATTGAATTTTGCCACTTCGTCATCGCTGACATAATCGGCTTTAAAAAAACTCGATGCCACAGGCCCAAACCAAAAAGAAACGTACCAGCGCGGCTTTAAAAAAAAGGTAAAGAACATTTTTCCGTTCTCATTGAGAAATCTTTGCGCTCCGTTGACAAACTCGCTCGGGCGCTCAAGATGCGACAAAACCCATGTGCATAAAATAACGTCGAATTTTTCTTCAGTATCGAATTTTGTAATATCCGCCTCTTTAAATTTAATATTGCTCGCACCGTCAAATTTCTTTTTTGCTATTGCAAGCATATCTTTTGAAAAATCCGCACCAAAATATCGCCCGAATTTAAGACTCAAGGAACGTATTTTTTCAAGATTCAGGGCCGTGCCGCAGCCAAGCTCCAAAATACTTGTATTTTTACTGATATTCGCGCGCAAAAACTCTTTCAACTCTTTCTCGGCTTTTTTTGCGGTGATCTTGTTCCATATTTTTTTAAAAAAGTCATACCATTTTGCGCGTCCAATGGCATACACCCCCTTTACTTTCATCGCATGAGCATCACCTCCGGCAACTTCACACAAAACAAGTTCCCTATATTTTAAATACATATAAACAACTCCTCCAAAAACAAACAAAATACTGAATCCGAAAATATAATCCTGGTAAAGGCCGAAAAATACGCTTGCCCCGGAAAGCCCGAGAATCGGCAAAAGCCACGCAAAATTATGCATACAGCACAAAACCATGCTAACCGCGGAAACGCTTCCCGAAGCCACAACAACGCCAAGCATTCTTTGTTTGACCCTTATGGCTTTATATAACCCAACTTGAACGCCAAAACCTGTTATAAGCGGCAAAATAAAATACCATCTTTCAAGGCTGTAATAATACGGCGAAGTAAAACTTTGCATGCCGATAGCCTGCACCGCGTACAAAACAAGCGCAATAAATAAACCGCCCAAAATCCCCCACCAAACCGCAAACAATTTATTTATAATCATTCGATGTCAAATTTAAAATTCAAATCTTTTTTTAACCCGAAAACAAATTCTCCGCGCAAATCACCTTCAAAAATCATTATACCGTTCGCATGATGACCGCCGGAATACGCCCCTTCAGTTGTATACGCCATCGGTTTTTTGCCTGCGAAACTCGACAAATCTTTCAGCTCAAGTCCGGAAATGTCAAACGAATGATTATTTATGGCTATCTCGAGAATCGTCTGATTGTTTTCACGCTTGATATTTTCCACTGTAACTTCAACTCCGTCCGCATACAAACTCAAAGACTCAAAACCGCTTGATGTTTGCTGATTTGTTTGCGGCGCAGACGCAGCAACAATCGACTCAGCTTTTTTCGCGCATCCCGCCAGAAAAATCAAGCCTATAACGGCAATAATCAATAATGTTTTCTTCATGTTAATTATTTTTTATGATGCTTGTGCTCACCGCCACCTTCTTCGCGGTCATGATCTTGTCCATGATTGTGTCCGCCGCAACATCCTCCGGAAACGCCTCCTTTATTCCAAAAGATTATGATTAACGCTATCGGAATAAGAATGAAAAACCACATAAACATAGTATTTTGGGTTAAATGATAGATAAATTAACAGCAATCGTCTAGTTTCTTAATTATGGATTCGTCTCGGCCAACGCGTTTCTGCTCTTCAACAACATCCGCATGCCTGACTCCCTGAAACAGAAATGTCGCCAAAACAATCAGCAGAACAATGCCGATAAAAACCAAAACAAACGCGCCGAATTTCGCGTTTATCAATAAATATACGGCGTAAAGCCCTCCAACCGCCCAAACAATTCTGACAAACCAAAAATTCTTAATCTTATTTTTCGTATAGACCGGTTCAATTTTATAGAGCGAACCGATAACGCTCATGCCAAGCATTATTCCAATCAAATCGCGCGGCACATCAATTCCGAACGCCCATAAAACAAGTAAAATCGCCCATGTTAAAAGAACGGAAATGCAAAGAGCGCAAACGTTCCATTTGATTTTAGGCTGAATTTTCGGCTTTATAAAAGCCAACGCGAAATACAAAATCGGAATTGAAACAAGCGGCAAATAAATAAAATAATTCATATTATGTAAAAAATAAAATAATAATCAATCCGAGCGCAATCATAAACGCACCTATAATCAATTTCATTAATTTGGACTCGGCGCGCTCCAAAATTTGCATTTTTTCAACGGTTTTCGGATTTCCGGCCAAAGCGAGCAAAACAAAAAGCGGTAAAACGAAAATCAAATTATACCAAATCAGCCACGCAAGCCCGTTGAGATAAGTTTTGGAAGCGGACAAAAGCCCTATAACCGCCACGTAAATCCCTCCCGAACACGGAAAGGTACAAAGTCCGACCAAAAATCCGCCGATAAACGCAGCCGGCACAGTCGCTTTGTACATCCATTTTTCAAGCGTCGCTTTTGTATCGAGCGGAATTCGCATTCTAATCGGAAATTTCGGAAAAATAACTCCCAAAATCTGTATAACGCCGAGAGCAATGACAAGATACGAACCTATAAAAGCCATCAAATGCGGATTCCCGCTTATCGTAAACGCCTGCGCTATGCCAATTCCTATCAAAAAATATGCCAGAAAAATCGCGAAAATATAAATCAAGCCCATTTTCCAGATCTTGAGCTTTGTGCTTTTTATGGAAAATAAAAACGCTATAAAAAATAAAAGAACCGCGAAAGCGCATGGATTAAGTCCGTCCAAAAAAGCCGAACTCGTTACAAGCCATAAAAAACCAAAAAAGCTTCTCGATCGCTTAAATATGCCACCGGAAGAACCCACTCCACCGTTTTCTTTAAACTGTTTCAAATATGTCGCAATCGACTCACTTATACCGTAAGTCTTTATTTCACCGTTGAAATCCCAAATTTTATAAAAAGTCGGCGTTCCGTGCATTTCATCCTGATAAACAAGCAATTTATCATACTCGCCGGCATTTTCCATCGCGTACTTCATTATTGATACAGGCACATGCCCGCCGATCAGCAGTTTATCGCCGACAAAAGCTTCTATATGGCTTTGCAATTCAAAAGGCACTCCCCATTTTTCGTTATATTCGGCTAAAATTTTGCGATTCTCACGCTCGTTTACATAATCGCGCATTTCGATCGTATAACCGTATTGCGCGAAAAATTCCGGATAAAAGTTTTTTACAAGCTCCCCGCAATCTTCACAAGCTTCATTGAAAAACACCACAGCTTTTTTATCCACGGTACCAACATCAATACCGCTAAACTCGCCGTGCGCAACGTGCGTGCCGCCAATAAATAAAATCCCCGCAAATAATGTTAATAATATTTTCTTCATTTTATTGTTGATGATTAGTCATGGTTCCGACCGGCATGGCGGCTCCCGGTTTTTTCACAACATCCCCGTCAAAACGAAAATTCACGACGGGGGTCTCCATCGAATCGGTCTTAAAAATAATTTCCCTCACAATCGGACCGACTGCGTCCGGACCATGAGCCAGCGGATCAAAACTTACATCGACTCTTTTTTTCTCGCCGGGCTTGATGATTCCAATATAAATCCCCTGATGCATTGTTATTGTTTTACCGTCCATATAAGCTTCCGTGCACATACACGTTGTCTGCGCGGAAACAATATCGACCTGTTCCGAACCGTTGTTCGCAATTTCAAACGAAGTCGTTGTTTTACCGCCGAAAATATCAACATCCCCGAAAGAATAATTCGTCGGCGTCACGGATAATTTTCCGGCAGACGCTTTCAAATCCAATGCACCGGAAAACCCAATAACAACACCGAGTGCAATAACAACCACGGCCACCAACCCGATAATAAGTAATTTCCTTGAATCGTTGTTCATAAAATAAAGATTAAATTATTTGATGACTTTTGCGCTGATTGCAACCTCCAACTCAGGCGTTTCAGGATCATTTGTTTGAAGATAAACAACCCTTACGATCGGACCGAATTGATCTATGTGCACAAGCGGATCAAAAACGACCTTCATTCTTTTTCCCGCTCCGGGCGCCAAATCCGTTTTATCAATCTCGGCCGTCGTGCATCCGCAACTCGTCGACACTCTGTTGAATTTCAGAGGCGCCGAACCGATATTTTTTACTGTAAAATCCGTTGAAACTTTGCCTTTGCCTTGAACGATCTCACCGAAATCGTAAGACGCGGGCAAAACAACAATCGCGGGCTTTCTCCCGCCGAAAATCATATACAACACAACAATGGCAACAATCAAAACCAAAACAATTATTAATGTTTTTCTCATCATTTATTGGTAATTACCGCGTCTTTTGCCAAATCCCTGTAAGAAACCCCGCTGAAAAGATTTACGTTTCTAAAAATGTAATTTCCGTCTTTCTCAACGGTCCCGACCTTGTCCCAATTTTTAAGCGCGCTTTCGTAATATTTTATGTCCGGACTCATAATATACGCCGGCAGTTTTGTTATATTGTATTTACTTACCAAAACCTTGCCTTCATCGCTTAAATAATCAACGAATTTTTCATTTGCGATTTTGACTCCGGCGGCCTTCAATTTTGCAATATAGGCGTCAAAAGAAACACATTTGCCGCAACTCTTATCATTTATATAAACGACATCGGCTTTGCCCAAAACCCTGCCTTCTTTAACGTCAAAGTATGGCGGATTCAATTTTGTAAAAATAACCGCGTTTCCTTTTATTTCGCCAACCTTCTCCCACGCCTTGATCAAATCGTCATTTTGCTTTATTTCGCCGGTAAAAACAATTGTCGGAAGTTTTTGAATGTTGTATTTCGCGATTAAATCCTTAGCCTGCGCGCTGTCAAGAGTTTCCTCCTTAACAAGCTTCACGTTCGCATGCCTTATCACGGACAAAGCCTTGTCTATGTCAAAACAATCGCTACCGCAGCTTTTGTCTTTTATGACAACTGCGTTTAAATTAACGGGTCTGTTCGCGTCATAACCCGCGTTAAATTTCGCTTTAATGCCGAAAACAAAAACCCCGATAAAAATCGTATTGACGGCCAAAAAAACTCCCGCCGCGGCAATTAAAATTTTAATGTATTTCTTTCCCATATTTTTATGATTTTAATTTTAAGTTCAAATCAACATCCGCCGGCCATGTCCGGCAGATCAGCTGCGTTAACGGCCCCGCTGAAATTGTACATCGCGGTTTTTTGCGAAGAGCAGGAAAGCCCGCTGGCAAAGACTTTGCGATTCATATCAAACAAAGCATAAGCAAAATACAGATTAATCAACAGTAAAATAGCAAGACCTGTTGTCACTAAAATTGATTGATATTTCTCCATATTTTAATTTTTAAATTTAAAACTCGGTTAGCATCCGCCGACCATGTCCGGCAAAGAATCAAACGAAGCCGGCAAACCAAAACCGGCGTTTTTTCGTCCGTTTATCTTTGTTCCAAGAGTCAAGGCGGAAATATCCGGCGTATAATTTCCGGTTTCAATTTCCTCTATATATTTCTTCATCATCTGTTTCGGAAAATACAAAGATTTCCATCTCGCCAATTCCTGCAAAATTCTTTCGTCGCTGAACTCGTTGGAATGGTTTTTCAGCAAATACAAGGCGAGTCCGCGCATCGCGGAACTATGAGCACATTCGCAGGCCGGTTGGCCGTTCGGAAAAATAAGGGTTTTTGCGCCGCAGCAAAACTCGCACGCAATCCTGCTCCCTATGTTTACGTATCTTTTTTTAAAATCCGCGGGCAAAGCGTCAACGTCGATTTTTTTCGAGCCGCGATCAAAAGTGGACATTTTCTCCATCATCGCATTCATCATGTCTTGATCCCGAAGATCAAAATCGTATTTCACGCCAAGCTCAAAACCGTATATTTCCGGAACTCCCTTGGAAAAAATCAAAATCTGCGCGTCCGCCGCGCTGTCGCCGGTCAAATATACCGCGTCGTCACGCATAATGCCGGAAGCGATTGAAATCAACATATATTGATTAAAAAGCAGAAGCAAAAAAATTAAAATCCCGACAAAATATAATGAATTCCTATGAATGTTCATTTCTAAACTTTATCGAGTATTCTCACCATTTCCAAAATAAGCTTGCGTTTGCGCTGGCTGTTTTTGCTTTCCATGCCTTCTTTAAAACAAGTGTTCAGATGATTCTCAAAAATCGCCCTGTCCGCGGATTTCATAAATCCCTGCGCCGCAAAGCTTTGCTGCATAATATCCATGCAGTAAGCGTCATTTTCAACCATATCGATCACTTTCTTCAGCATGCCTTCAGCTTTCCTTAAATGCCCAAGCGCCTGTTTTTTAAATTCCTGTTTCATGTTTTATTGTAATTATATAACCATAACCTATGGTATAGGTTCTTTCAATAAAAGTCAAGAAAAAACGGCGCGGCTCAAAAACGTTGCAAGCGATTGAAAAACGCGAATGGCGACGCGCTAAAATTCAAACAATTTTAAAAACTCTTCCGCCGATTTCCGGCCTGTCCGCCAATTTAAGTCCTATGCTTGCGCCTTTTCGGGCGACGCGCACCTGTTTTCTGTTGATTTGTATGGATTCCGCTTTTTGTTGAAACATGCCTTCGCCGCATTCGATTTGAATAATTTCGCCCTCTCGCAAAATTCCCTCAAGCTCAATGATTCCAACCTCTATTCTTTCCAAATAATCAGAAATTGTACCGATTGGGACAATGCGTCTCATGGGGGATGTTTCGCGCTCGTATTCCGGCGTAACAGTTTGCGGCTCCTGAAACATATTCGCCGCTTCTGTTTCATCCGAAAATCCAATTAGCGGCATGTCAAAACTTTTCGATTTTTTTATAGCGCGCTTTTTACGCTGTTTTTTTATCGGAGTTTCGCCAAACGCATTGAATTCAATCGCGGTTGCGCGGCGGAGAGGTTTTGCTTTTAACAGCGGACGCGTTCTAGCAACTTCCTTCGCAAGTTTTATGAGTTTGCCGGCTTGCTTATAATCATAAGCCGTGTTAAGCAATTTATCCTTCGCGCGCTCATTAAGACCTTTTTTGCGCATAAAAGCCGGTATATTCAACGAATCGGGTTCGGAGTTTGCCATATGAAGTGGTTATATGCTTAAATTTTAGTATAAAATCGGTCATATGGAAAGAGCTTGCCGCGTTTCAGGAAAAAAGTTTGAGATTACTTCTGAAGATTTGGAATTTTACAAAAAAATGTCGGTTCCTCCGCCAACGCTTTGCCCGGAAAAACGCTCCCGCAGACGCATGGCATGGCGCAACGAGAGACATCTCTATAAAAATATTTCGCGCGCAACCGGAAAAGAAATCATAAGCACTTTTGCACCCGATTCCGGATACCATACTTGCGAACTTAATATTTGGTACACAGATGAAATTGACAATTCAAAATACGGCCGCGATTTTAATTTTTCCAGATCGTTTTTTGAACAGTTTAACGATTTACTCCATGATATAACCTTTCCCGCACTCGCGACCGTGAATACAGTCAACAGTGATTATGGCCAATACGTTGACGGAGCTAAAAACTGCTATTTGATTTTCGCTTCGGATAATTGCGAGGATTGTTATTACGTCAGCTACATTTGGGAATGTAAAAACTGTGTTGACTGCTACGGATTGCTGAAATGCGAACTTTGCTATGAATGTTTGGACTGCAAAAATTGCTTTAAAACAGCTTATTCGCAATTCTGCATGCAATGTTCGGATTGCACTTTTTGTTTTGATTGTAAATCCTGCGAATACTGCTTTGGATCATCAGGTTTACGCCATAAAAAATATGTATTTTTCAACGAAGAATTAACGCGTGAAGAATACGAAAAACGCATGAAGGAAATTTATCCGCTAACCGAAGAAAAAAATAAAGAATATGCTGATCGCGCATACAGATTGTCGTTAAAAATTCCGCGTAAATTCGCGCAGATCTCAAAATGTGAAAATTCAACCGGCGACTTTTTAACAAACTGTAAAAATTGCACTGAATGTTATGACTGCTACGACGACGAAGAATGCAAATATGTTTTCAACGGACCGAAAAATAACAAATTTTGCTATGACTGCACAGGAGTAAATACGGGAGAATTAATATATGAAGGCGTCGCATGCGGCGTCCGCGATTACAACAACGCATATTGCGTACTTTCGTGGATAGGCTGCGCAAATCTCAGATATTGCTACAACAACATCAATTCAAAAAATCTCTTCGGATGCGCTGGTTTAAAACGCAGTCAATATTGCATTCTTAATAAACAATATTCGAAAGAGGAATACGAAAAAATAATTCCGCGCATTATTGAACACATGGAAAAATATAATGAATGGGGCGAATTTTTTCCGGGGAAATATTCACCATATCCTTATAACGACACAATCGCGCAGGAATATTTTCCGATCGATGAAAAAATAGCCGCGGAAATGGGTTTTAAATGGAGAAAAGAAAACGAAACGCCAAAATTATTCAACGCGGATGAAAACGCGCCAAAATGCGCATCATGTGAAAAACCATACAATCTCATCCCGCAAGAATTAAATTTTTATAAAACGCTCGGCCTACCAACCCCAACTTTATGCCATAATTGTAGATATAACACGCGCTTCAGTAAACGCAATCCAAAAAAATTGCGAGAGCGCAACTGCGCAAAATGCAAAACAAAAATCCTCACGACTTACGCGCTTGACCGGCCGGAAATTATTTATTGCAACAAATGCTACACGGAAATGCTTTATTGAAGTTTATCCATCCAATCTTTCACAATTCGCGCGAAAGCATCGAAATTATAATGCGCGAATTGATGCGTTGCTCCTTTGATTATACGGACGGAAGCGTTGCCAAAAAGCTCCGCGCATTCATGATAATTTCCAACGCTTTCAATATCATGTTCCCCGCCGACAACCAAAACCGGGAAATTGATTTCTTTTATATTTTCTCGCAAATTTATATCGCGCATTTCGCGAAGCTCGTCAAGCTGAAACATAACGCCGGCAAAAGAAACCCGAAAAGCTTCCCTTATGCTTCTTAATTTATTAATCAATTGCGTATTTCCATTTCTAGGATAATTGCTTATTAAAGTAAAAAGCATCTGAAACGTGCTCTTTTTTGAAAGCATCACGGGAGACGATAAAACAAGACCTCTAATTCTGTCTTTAAGATAAAACATACAAAGAAGTAATGCTTCCCAATCAGCTTTTGAATGGGC
>CAZNCD010000001.1:0-3067 GCA_964571575.1 uncultured Candidatus Peribacteria bacterium | reverse complement strand
CAAATGATTCGGCTGAATACCTTCAAGTATAGAAGCGTAATCGTTTAAAACGTCGATGTTCATAGAAATCTATTGTAATAAATAAAAAATGTTTGTCAATAAAGCTCTCCGCGTTTTATAATGAAAGAAATAATCAAATTAACATGCGACAAAACATTTCAGACGACCGGCCTTCGCTTATGCGCTATGAAATTCGCGAAATTGTTGACGTGGTGCAAAAACTTCAAGAATTGGACAAAGATTTTAAAGTTGATAACGAAAATATCGGCGATCCTGTTGCAAAAGGATGGCCTGTTCCTCCGTTTTTAAAAGATTTGTTGATTGAAGCGATTAAACAAAAGGACGACAAAGCGTTTGGATATTCACATTCCCGCGGATGGCCGCCGACTCGAAAATGGGTTTGCAAATACGCAAAAAAATTCGCGCCTTCGTCAAATCTTGATTATGAATATGTTTTATTCACAAGTGGACTCGGTGCGGCGATTTCCGCGATTTATGAAATGCTGCCTCACGGCCTGCGCATTATTCAACCAACGCCGTCATATCCCACGCACGCTTCAATGGAATCTTTCAACGCGAATGAAGAAAGCGTTTCGTACGAACTCGACCCAAACAATAAATGGGAACCTAATCTTACGGATTTGGAAGAGAAAATCAAAAATAATCCGAAAATTGCGGGCGTGCTTGTAATAAATCCAAATAATCCGACCGGCGCGGTTTACAGCAAAGAAACTCTCGAAAAAATTGTTCAGCTTGCGGAAAAATACAATTTATTCATTATTGCGGATGAAGTTTATTTTCGCATGGTCTATAACGGATACGCGTTCACGCACATAACGGAATTGGCTCACAATCGCGTTCCTTTGATGGTTATGCGCGGAGTTTCAAAAGATGTTCCATGGCCGGGCGGCAGATGCGGCTGGATTGAATTCCACAATATAAATTTGGACGAAGATTACAAAAAATACTGCGACGCGATTAAAAAAAGAATTCTTCTTGAAGTCTGCTCAACAAGTTTGCCGCAAATGATTTTGGAAAAACTTTACGATCATCCTGATTTTGAAAAATGGATAGCTGAATACAACAATCACCTTGAAGACAACAGCAAAAATATCAGCCAAATACTCGGACAATCGCCTTATTTAAACGTGAATCCAACAAACGGCGCGTTTTATATGATGCCGCTTTTTAAGGAAGGCGTTTTAAACGACCGCCAGACTCTGCCGATTGAAAATCCGGAGGTAAAAAAATACATGGAACAACTCGTTATGCGTCCGGAACTGCCGCTTGATAAACGTTTTGTTTATTATCTTCTCGCCGCAACCGGAATTTGCGTTGTGCCCGCGACAAGTTTTTTCAGCAAACATTTTGGCTTCCGCCTCACAACTCTCGAACGGAATTCAGCAAAACGCAATGAAATTTACACGCGCGTTGAAAAAGCGATAAAACAGTATGTTGAATCGACTTGAAATCGAATGCTATTTCTGCTGCACCCTCTCAACATATTCATGCGTTTCCGTATTTAGGCGAATCACATCCCCTTCTTTAACAAAAAGAGGAACATTTATTGTCGCACCCGTTTCAATCACAACCGGTTTATTGGCGCCGGTCGCGGTATCGCCTTTTTCGCCAGGAGGCGCTGAAATAACTTTAAAATCAAGTTTTGGAGGAAACTGAATCGAACACGGCAACCCATCAATAAAAACAACCGTGATCTCCGAATTTTCAACCATCAAATCAGCGTAATCGCCAACCATATCTTTTGAAATCGAGAACTGATCGTATGTGCGATTATCCATAAAATTATAATCCATGCCGTCGTTATACATGTAATTGCATTTTTTATATTGAAGATCCGCGTCTTCAACGGATTCACCGGATTTAAAAGTTACTTCCACGACTTTGCCGGTCTTGATGTTCTTTAATTTTGTGCGGGTGAAAGCCGCGCCTTTTCCGGGATTAACAAATTGAAAATCGGAAATCAAATACGTTTCTCCGTTGTATTTTACGGCGCTTCCTTTCCTAAAATCTGATGTTTGCATATTGATAATTTTTAAAGATTTTTATGAGAAAAAAACATTACATCATCAATCTCCCCCGCGTCGGTGAAAAACATAATCAGTCTGTCAATTCCAAGCGCGATCCCCCCCGATTCAGGCATGCCGTATTCTAAAGCAGAAATGAACTTCTCGTCAATCGGATAAATTTCTTTTTTTAGTTTACGGCGCAATTTTTGTTCAGCTATAAACCGCGCGCGCTGCTCTTTCGAATCGGTAAGTTCCGAAAACGCGTTCGCAAGCTCAAGTCCCGCGATATAAAGCTCAAATCTCTCCGCATACTTCGGATTGCCGCGTTTGGCGCGCGAAAGCGCGGCCATAGAAACCGGATAATCGTATAAAATCACAGGCTTCGGCGCGCCCAATTTCCGCTCAATTTCATTTAAAAATATCAGAAAAAATATATCGGAATAATCCATGCTTTTGCTGATCTTGTAGCCTTTTTTGATCGCGGCAGCGCGCAACAGCTTTTCGTTTTCAAAAATACGGCGGGAAATTCCGGCATATTTTTCAAAAGCTTTTTGCATGCTCAATCTTTCAAACGGCGGTTTTAAATCAACTTCCCTGCCCTGATATTTAATTTTTGTCTTACCGAAAACTTTTTTCGTGATATCAAAAATCAAATTTTCCGTATCGCGCATAATATCTTTATAATCCGCGTCGGCCCGATACCATTCCAAAATCGCAAACTCCGGATTGTGCGTTACCCCGATTTCGCCGCTCCTAAAACTCCGCGTAATCTGAAAAATCCTTTTCCAGCCGTCAACAAGCAACCTTTTCATCGCATATTCCGGCGAAGTGATAAGGTATAAATTCGGGGAACGGTTTTCTGCAAAAAAAGTGTCCCGGCTGACATCCCTGCCAACAACTTTAAACGGACTCAAATGCGGCTCCATTCCCGGAACTTTCACCAAACACGGCGTATCCGTTTCAATAAAACCATTGCGCCAAAAAAACTCCCGAATCGCGCGGATGATTTTCGCTCTTATTATAAGATTGTTCATTTTCAT